>CAZGSC010000078.1:0-15473 GCA_964528325.1 uncultured Chloracidobacterium sp.
ATAAGGTTTTGTGCCCGTTCTATGAAAAATTCCATATTATTTTTGCTGGCTGCGATCGTTTTTGGGTCTCAAGCCACAGTTTTTAGCCAATCGGGAAAGGGCGAAGTAAAGAATATCGATGCTTACTGCAAAACTATCGACGCCCTGACCAAAAGGGCAAAGAAGCCGGATCTGATCTTTGCAGATACGAGCGATTACACGGATCAAAATTCGACACCAAAGTGGCAGAGATTTGCCTCGGAAAAGGCGCTCGAAAAATTCAGAGACAAGACCGAAACATACAGTATTGGTTTTAACTGGCGAAAAGACGGCAAGATCGTTGCCTCAAATTTTACGAACTTCAGCCCGTCCGGCGATTGGGCAATGTATATTTTTCATTGTTTTCGGGCGGATGGCACTTTGGCTCGTGTCAGATCAGAGCTGCGTACATTTAACGGTGATTACATAGTGACGCAAACTCGCTACTTTAACGTGCGTGGAAAGCAGATCAGCAAAACGGTCAAGTATCAAGACCTGACAACGCACAAGCTAAAGAAACCAACCTCGGATTTTGATTCGAGTTTTTCGGACGAAGATATTTTTAAGACAACGGCGAAATTGCCGTTCGCAAAACTGATAACCAAGAAATAAAATGCACTATCACTTGATCGGAATATGCGGCACGGCGATGGCGTCGCTCGCCGGGATGCTGCAGGCACGCGGGCACAAAGTGACCGGCTCGGACCAGAATGTCTACCCGCCGATGTCAACACAGCTCGAGTCGCTCGGCATCGAAATAATACAGGGCTACAGGGCTGAGAATACTGACCTTGCTCGTGACATCACGGTCGTTGGCAACACGATCATGCGCGGCAATCCTGAGCTTGAGGAAGTGCTTAACCGAAAGCTCGAGTACCGCTCGCAGGCAGAAACGGTGAGGGACGCGTTCATTCGTGGGCGGCGTTCTATGGTTGTCGCCGGAACGCACGGCAAAACGACGACGACGAGCATCGCGGCATGGGTTTGCGAAGTTGGCGGGCTCGATCCGGCATTTCTTGTCGGCGGCGTCGTGCAAAACTTTGGCCAGAGTTTTCGCGTGACCGACAGCAATTATTTTGTTATCGAGGGCGATGAATACGACACGGCATTTTTCGATAAAAAGCCGAAATTCATGTCGTATTTGCCCGAGATCGCGATCGTTAACAATATCGAATTTGACCATGCCGACATCTACAAAGACCTCGACGCGATCAAGTGGCAGTTCTCGAGGCTGATGAATCTCGTGCCCGGGAACGGACGTCTGATCTGCGGCATTGATTCGCCGGTCGTTGGCGAAGTGCTTGCGTCGATGCAAGGAAAACTCTACACGACGGTTGAGACGTTTGGTCTGTCGCCCGATGCAAAATGGCAGGCACTCGATCTCGAATTTGCCGGCAGCGGAACTAAGTTCAAAGTTTATTGCGAAGGCAAGCTTTGGGGTGAATTTACGACGAAAATGATCGGCGAATTCAACGTGCGTAACGCGCTCGCCGTCATTATTGCCGCCGACGCATGGGGCATTTCGCAAGAGAAAATGCAGGAGGCGTTCGACACGTTTCAGTCGGTAAAACGTCGTATGGAAGTTCGCGGCGTTGAGCGCGGCGTGACCGTGATAGACGATTTTGCACATCACCCGACTGCTGTAGACGAAACGCTAAAAGCTCTTCGGCAGCGCTATCCCGACAATCGACTGATCGCCGTTTTTGAACCGCGTTCGCGTTCGTCGCGGCTTTCTATCTTTGAGGAACAATATAGAAAAGCATTCGAGCACGCTGACAATGTCATTATCGCGGGTGTCTTTAACCCCGAGGATGCAAAGAGATTTGGTGACACGCTGCTCGATGTTGAGAAACTTGTTTTAGACATTGCAGCATCGGGAAAACCTGCGTCAACCTTTGCCGACGCTGATGTGATCGTCGAACACCTTGCACCGCTAATGGCCGACGGCGATGTCGTGGCAGTAATGTCAAACGGCGGCTTTGGCGGCATACACGATAAACTCCTAAAAACGTTAAGAACATAGCCACAAAGACCACTCTCTTGCACAATTCTACAAAAACAGGCATAATTCCATATGTTTTTGCTCTCGCCGGTATCTTGTTTGATACGTCCGTCCGGCAATTAAATGCGACGCTTTTTCGGTTCGGTTCTGAGAGTTGGTCAATTGGTTTTCGAAGCAGTTAATTTTTTAGAGTAGGATTAGTCGCTGCATTTTTGGGAAGTTTCTTCCATTTACGCCTGCCTTTTTGCTTCGTTGGATTCGAGATAAAAGAAAATGGGAAACAAATTATATGTCGGCAACTTGTCATTTCGTGTGACGAGTGAAGATCTACAGGAATATTTTGGCGCGGCTGGTCCGGTCGAATCGGCAAATGTCGTTATGGACCGCGAAACCGGCCGCTCACGCGGTTTTGGGTTCGTTGAAATGGCTTCTGAAGATGGAGCTACTGCAGCGATCTCGCAGTTCAACGGGCAGGAGTATGATGGCCGAAATATGGTTGTCAACGAAGCCCGCCCGCGGGAGGATCGATCCAGAGGTGGAGGCGGTGGAAATCGCGGCGGTTACGGCGGCGGACGTAATGACTATGGCGGCGGCGACCGTTGGTAGGTGTTTTGTTCGGATTCCTGACGTTAATCTAGCTTACCGCTAAAATTCGCCAGCGAGACGACGATATTGTCGATCAGGGATGTCCTCTCACGCGTCTCGGCCACGCCGTTGACGATGATAGATATCACTATCTGTTCTCCTCCGGCTGTGGTCAGGTAGCCCGACAGCGCCGAGACCTGATCCAGCGTGCCCGTCTTGCCGCGCATATTTCCGGCTGCGGACGTTCCAGTAAATCTCCGCGACAAAGTTCCATCGACACCGCCGACCGTAAGGCTGTCGCGCCAAACCTGGGCGTTCTTGCTCTGCTTTGCCATATAGGTGTAAAGCGTAACGATCGCCGACGGCGTCACCTGATCATGCCGCGACATTCCAGAGCCGTCGTATTGCAGAATGGCATCGCGCGGAATTCCGATCTCATCCAGAAAATTACGAACCACGATTTTTCCAAGTGTCGCATTTTCTTCTGACGAAAAAGCTGAAGACGTGCGTCGTATCTTTTCTGCAAGCGTCCACAAGATCGTTTCTGTAAACATGTTCTGGCTCGGCTTCATCGTCTGAGCGGCAATGACACTAAATGGCGGCGATTCGAGGGTCGCAATTTCCATTGTTTCAGAGACCGGTGCAGCATGTTTCGTCTCGACGCGGATCTTGCCCGTCATGCTGATATTTTTCAATGCCAACCGCGCTTTCAAAAGTTCCATAAACATCTCAGCCGGGTGCGAGACGGCAATGTAACCTGTAAAACCTCTATCGTTTGACGGCATCGTACCGGAAATTTCGAGCGTGTTGCGGCCAAGCGGTTTAAAGACTTTCAAGGTTCGAGGCTGACTTGTCGTTGAAGTAGTGCAGGTATTTACGACAGGCATTAGCGGAGTTTGAGGAAGAACGGTTACGACACAAGGACTGCCGCTTGCTGTTCCTGGCTTAACAACGAGATCGACCGCGTTGTTATTTACAGGCAAGGCCGAAACTTCGGCCCCGTCATACCATTGCAGATCGTCCCACTCCCAAGTGTAGGGAACAGCAAAACCTTTGAAGTAACTTTCATCGCCAATGAGGTCGCCTTCAATGCGTTTTACGCCCGCAGCTGTAATTTTATCAACAAGATTGTCGATGCCTTTGTAATAATCGCCATTGTTGAACGCCGTCGAGATCGAAATATCGCCGCGTCCGAATATCCGAAGATTGCCTTTGATGATGCCCGCCGCATCAGGCTTTGCCGTAGCAAGAACACTAGTCACAAATCGAAAATCCGGCCCGAGTTTCTCGAGTGCCGCGGCGACCGTGAAATTCTTCATATTGGACGCAGGGATGAAATACTTTTCTGCATCGCTTTCAAATATGATCTTGCCGCTGCTGAGCGAAGTGATCTTGATACCGACACGTCCGCGAGCCACCTCCGGCGAGAGCATGCGGTTTCTGATCTTTGCACGCAGTTCGTCCAGCGTCTGGACGGGAGTTGGACTCTTCTTTGGCGACGCTGCCGGCGTCGGCGTGGGCGACGTGCCCGCCCGAGTCGCAGTTGGCACCTGAGCCCAAACTGCAACAGTCGCGAAAACAATTAGCAAGCCAATCTGCAACGGCAGAACATACAACCTCAATCTATTGACGATATTCATTGATTGAAGTTTACAAAAAATAGCTGAGTTGCAGAAACCTTTTTTTACAAGCAAAAATGTGATCGGGCATATTGCCTGGTCAGCAGGATCAGCAGCTTTACGTTTGTTGCACAGATAATATGTTGAACATTTTACGCAAGATGAGCGTATAATGGACCGTGATGTGTATTTATTAAATGATCGGGTTCTTTGAAAAATAGTCGTCAATTGCAAATAGTGGATCGAAAACAGTGATCAGGTGTCTCACCGAGGATCGATGTATCGCAAGCAAGTGAAACGCCGTAAGCGCATTATTTACAACATTTACAAATCATGTAAGACAATGGCTTATTTTTTCTCAAAAAACCTGAAACGGAGGGTCAAAAACGCCGCAACTCTAATAAAAGCAGTAAGTTGCTCGTTTCACTCGGGTAGTGGGACAGTGTGGGACAAGAAACATCGGGGCAGCGATACGCAGATGTGACACGAGCAAAATTTACGACAACAATGTTTGATGTTAAGATGTTATTTTCATCGGCCCATTTTCGCTCTCGAAACTGAAGCCTGGGTATATATGTAGAAATTGGAGCTTTTCGATAATGCAGCGTGTCAAATTTGTAATACTTGCGTTTTTTGTTGTATTTGGTTTGTTCGGATACTTAGCCGTGCCTCGATTTTCAAGCATCGCGAAATCCGGCGGCGGCTCTCTTGCCGCGCCTACGGGCGTGATCGCGTCTGACGGCGATTATTCTAATAAAGTCGGCCTGCATTGGGACACAATAAGAGACGCCACAACATATCGCATTTATCGCAACACGGCTAATGACACATCAACTGCACTCGATGTAGGGACGACGCAAGCGAATTACTTTTTCGATGTGCCGCCTGTTGCCGGCCAGGCGTACTATTACTGGATACGGGCTGAAAATGCGACAACGACGAGTGATTTGGGCACGCCCGATCAGGGAACGAAGGCTATAGGTGAGATCATTCCGGGAGACGAGCCTTTAGCTCCGCCGCCTGCTCCATTCGGGAATCCGGTGACCGCCGCTAAAGCCTATCTTGGCAAGACCTTGTTCTGGGACGAGCAGATGTCTTCGACCAGAACTGTGGCGTGCGGAACGTGTCATCGCCCGGCGAAAGGCGGGTCCGATCCGCGAACTGCCGTGGGTAATCTGCGTTCGACAAATCCGGGCCCTGACGGCCAGATCGGAACGCTTGACGACATATTCGGTTCTCCAGGCGTTCCGCAAAATTATGCGGACGGCAACTACGGATTCAACCCGGTCTTTGGAATGCGCGAACAGGTTACGGGCAGAAAATCACCAAGCTATCTGAACGCTGCTTATTCGCCGAGCGGTTTGTTTTGGGACGGCAGGGCACTGGATGCCTTTCGCGACCAATTGACCAATACGATACTTTTGCCAGATACGGCTTCACTCGAGAGTCAGTCGGCCGGCCCGCCGGTTTCGAGCGCCGAAATGGGTCATTTGAACCGCGATTGGACGCAGGTCGCGGCACGAATTCAGGCTTCTAAACCACTTGCTCTGGCGACTAGCATTCCAAGAGGGCTTGCGAACTGGATCGGTACGCGCACTTATCCGGAGCTTTTTGAAGAGGTCTTTGGAACGCCCGAAGTTACACCGGCGCGGATCGCGATGGCGATAGCAACGCATGAACGCACTCTGTTTTCTGACACCACTCCGCTCGACCGTGCGATCTACGGCATCGAACCTCTTACAGCATCGGAAGAACGCGGACGTGAACTGTTTCGCGGCGTGAAATGCGATTTTTGTCACAGCGGCCCATTACTGACCGGCCACAATTTTTTCAACATCGGAGTTCGGCCGCAAGCGGACGATCCAGGCCGTTTTGCCGTGACAAATAGTGAAGGTGACAGAGCGGCATTTAAGACGCCAAACCTTCGTAATGTCGAGCTGCACGCACCGTTCATGCATAATGGCGGTCTGAGAACGATCGAGGACGTGGTCGACTTTTACGATCGGGGCGGTGATTTTGACGCTCCGAATATACCCCGCGGATTAATTCGTCCTCTTTTGCTAACGGCATCGGCAAAGGCGGACCTTGCAGCGTTTCTCAAACGCCCGCTTACAGATCTGCGAGTTAAGAATGAGCTGCCTCCATTTGATCGGCCACACTTGTACACTGAGTCAACCCGTATGCCTGTAATTTCCGGGCGGGGCAGGCCGGGAGTGAAATTTACTGTGCCGGAAGTAGTTGTGATAGCACCTCCGATCATAGGAAATCCAAATTTTACTATCGGTATCACTAAAGGCCGAGGTGGCGAACAGGCGACGCTCGTAATTGGGTCGCAGGATCCGGGAATTGGAGCGTCGATACCGACTAGCGGGTCATTTGCGTTCCAAACGATCACGCTTTCAAGCAGCGGGCCGGCAGGCGGATATGGGTCGGTTGACCTGGCAATTCCCAATGACACACAGTTGATCGGTCAGACATTTTATGGCCGCTGGTATGTAAAAGATCTGAGAGCTGTAGGAGGTTTTTCCGTCAGCAGGCTTTTCACATTTACTGTGTTTTAGAAACAACGTGAGGATCAACTAGAAGTATTGCCTTGAAAGTTTTCTGCTTTATTTTTATTGTTTATCTTGTCGCATTGCTTTCAGTGCCGTGCGAGGAGTTTTTCTCTGCTATTCCGAACGATCCGGTTCAAATAGCGAGGTTCGATACAACTACTGACGCAGAACATCAGAGCGACGGATGTACTCCCTTTTGCATTTGCGTCTGCTGCGGCCAGAGTATTGCAAATCCCGTTTTGTTTTTTAGTTCAACATCCGCAATCGAAGTTGTAGTGATAAGAACGCCGCTTCCCGAATACTCGACTCCTGAAACTGCAACTTACAACAACATCGTTTGGCAGCCGCCAAAGGCCTAACTAGTTAATACAACCGCGCCTATTTTTCCTCGTTATTGAACGAGGCGTTGTAATTTGTTTATTTAGCTAGACTTAAGGAGATTATGTTCAAAGCAATTTTGCTTCTCGCCGTCATTATGACGGCGCAAACTGCGTTCGCCCAAGATGGCACCGCGATAAAGATATACGTTCAAAACAAGGACACAAAAGAGAACGTCGCCGAAGCGTCTGTCACCGTAAAAGATACGGAAATAACAGCAATGACCGACGTAAACGGCAAAGCTGAGCTAAAAGGTATCGCCGCCGGCAAACAAATCATAGAGATATTTTCACCAGGGTTTGAGACCGTCGAAGTGAAACTGATGTTTCCTTTGACCGATACCAGTGAGCGGATCGTATTACTCGAAAACAAAAACGAGATGGGTGAGGTAACTGTTACTACGACCCGAACCGGCCGAGAGATAGAGGCTGAGCCATCGCGTGTCGAAGCTATTGATGAAGAAGAGATAGACGAGAAAATAAACATGCGTCCGGCGAATGTCTCAATGGTTTTGCACGAGAGCACCGGCATACAGGTTCAGCAAACCTCTGCGACGTCAAATACCCAAAGCGTTCGTATTCAGGGATTAGACGGGCGATACACGCAGATATTGAAGGACGGCTTTCCCGCCTTCGGGGGCTTTTCCGGGAGTCTGAGTATTCTTGAGATTCCGCCGCTTGATCTAAAGCAAGTCGAAGTTATCAAGGGCCCTGCGGCAACGTTGTTTGGCGGTGATGCGATCGCAGGTGTGGTAAATTTTGTCAGCAAGGATCCGCAAGAAAAACCCGTTACGACTCTTATCTTTAATCAAACATCCGCCCTTGGTTCAGACCTCTCAATATTTAACTCGCGAAAGTTTGAACTCTTTGGATATACATTGCTAGGGTCAGCAAATTATCAGCGTCAATATGACGTTGACGACGACGATTTCACAGAGCTTCCAAACACAAAAGCGCTTACTCTCAATCCTAAGTTAATTTTCTACATCGACAAAAAGACAACTCTAACCATTGGCAATTTGACCTCATATCAAAACCGCAAAGGCGGCGACATAATTGTTTTGAGCGGTAATTCAGATAACTTTCACCAATACTTCGAGCAGAACAGATCGTTTCGTAATATCTCGACGTTCAATCTCACTCACGAATTCGACGACGGAAGTCGATTGTTCGTCAAGCAAAGCCTTGCTTTCTTTACCCGCGAACTGACTACTCAAATTTACGCATTCAAAGGCCGTCAGTTTAATTCCTACACAGATATATCTTACGCAAAAGTGTTCGGCAAACATGCCGTCGTTTTTGGTGGAAGTGCTGTCTATGATCAATTTCACGAGACGACACCAAACATAACTTTCACTCCCCGCAACGAAACCCGCGCTTCCATCGGCACATTTGTACAGGACACCGTCGATCTCTCGGAAAAGTTCTCACTAGAAGCAGGTTTTCGTATCGACCGAGCCAAAGATTACGGCATGTTCGTTCTGCCTCGAGTTTCGCTGCTTTATAGGTTTAGCGATCATTTCACGAGTCGTATCGGTTTTGGCCTCGGCTACAAAACCCCGACGATGTTCACCGAGGAAGCCGAGACGCTCTTGTTCCGCAATGTGTTGCCTGTCGGCAGCAATCTAAAAGCTGAACGCAGCAAAGGCGGAACCTTCGACTTTAACTATCGAAACAACATCGGCGAAAAATTCAGTTACTCGCTAAACCAAATGTTCTTCTACACGACGATCACCGACCCGATAGTTTTGCGGCCGACCACGTTCCTTGGCTACCGGTTTTGTAACGAAGCATCTCCGATCATAAGCAAGGGGTTTGAGACAAATGCTCGTCTGGGTTATGGCGACGCTAAACTGTTTTTCGGCTACACATTTACTGATGCTAAGGCGGGCTACATCTCAGGCGACCGTCGTTTGACGTTGCTGCCGAGACATAAAATCAACTCATCGCTGGTTTTTGAAAAGCATGAGAGTTACAAGTCGGGCGTGGAGTTTTATTACGGCAGCAGACAGACACTTGATGACCGTACGTTGACGCGGCAAACATCCGAAGTCGGGTTATTTGGCGAAAAAACATTCGGTAAATTCAGTATATTTATTAACGCCGAGAATATTTTTGACGAACGGCAAGGGCGTTACAGCACCGTCGTTTTTCCTCCGCATCAAGATCCGACATTCGCTGAACTTTATACCCACACAGAAGGCCGCGTTTTTAATGGCGGTGTGAAGATACGCTTCTAATTTAGAGGAGACCAAAACTACTTACATTTTGAGTAACCGCAGTCTCGACAGGAGTCGCAACCTGAAGCATGTTCGAGTTGGCCGCCGCATTCTGGGCATTTGCCGATCATGGTCGACATTAAGGTTTCTTCGCCGACCATTTTACCGATAGCACGTTCTGATTCCGGAAGGTTATTTAACCGGCGGTCGATCAGAAGCAAACATTCGGCGACGGCTTGCTCAGGCGAAGTGAGAAGCCGTTCGTTAAACCAAACGGCATGTGTTGAGGTGACCTTGTCGAGACTGTGAGCCACCTCTTTGGCATCGAATCCACCGCGAAGCATTTTTGAGGCGAGTAGCCCCACGCCTGCACTGATCGGTCCGGCGACAAAAACTTCGAGGATACGCTTGCCATCGTGGTTCACTGTCACATAAAGATTTTGCGTCTCAAAAGGTATCCGCCAAGTGGATCCCTGCAGTTCGCGCGGGCGTTCTACACGAGAAGAAGCTGGAGAAAAGACAGGATCGATCTGAAGAAGGTTACCTTCGGTTCCTTCATTTTCCTTCTCTTCAGCTTTGATGTTGTTCAAAACCTGACCCTCACGGCTGCCGTCGCGGTAATAGCTCACGGCTTTGCATCCAAGTTGGCGTGCCAAATGATAAAGTTCATCGACTGATTCCATCGTGTCGTCTTTTGCACCGTTACAGGTTTTTGAGATGGAGTTATCAACGTGTTTCTGCGCCGCAGCTAGCACTTTTACATGCTCGATGGAACTGATCTTCATTGCCGAAATAAAATGATCGGGCAGGTCGTTTTCATGTTCGACCACATATGCTGCCGCTTTTTTTACGGATTCTTCGTTTCCATGATCGACATCCAGCCCGAGAGTTTCCGCCGCGATCGGGTGAACATAAGTCCGCGTGCCAAGCGTATCTTGTCGAACATATGCCCATGAGAAATTTGGCTCGATGCCCGAAGATGTTTCCGCAACGAGTGAAATAGTTCCAGTTGGAGCGACGGTCGTCACCTCGTAATTCCTCGGCGTCAGCGGAACGTCTCGCGAAATGCCTATCTCATCATAAATGAAGCGGCTATAAGCTTCTTTATTAGCTTCGAGTTCCGGGAAGACGCCCTTTTCTCGTCCTAAACGTAAGCTGGCAATCCATGCCTCGCGTCGGACAAAGCCCATCACTTTTTCCATGAGTTCTAGAGAGCCGTCGCTTCCATATGTGATGCCAAGTCGCAGGCAAAGATCTGCAAAGCCCATTATTCCGAGACCGACAGGCCGTGTTCGTTTTACGACATCGTCGATCTCAGGGAGCGGGAAATACCCGGCATCGACGACGTTATCGAGAAACTGCGTGCAAAGCTGAGTTACATTCGAAAGTCGCTCCCAATCTATTGCATCTTTGCCTTTTGATTCTTTTACATAGAATTTTGCAACATCGATGGAGCCAAGATTGCAGGAATTGTTGAAGTGCAGCTGCTGTTCGCCGCACGGGTTGCACGCGTAGATCGGACCCATCGACGCCATCATATGATTGTGGCGATTGACCTCATCAATAAAGATTATGCCGGGTTCGGCATATTTGTGGGCCGACGCAATGATGCGATTCCAGATGTCGGGAGCGTAAACCATTCCTGCCATCGGGGGTTCTTCGATCGTGCAGTCACTGAGGTCAGCGGTCTCAAAAGCCAGCTTGTCGGCAAATGTCGCGGCTGTTCCGTCGGGACGTCGATAAACGACATAATCAGATCCGGTTATCGAATCAAATATCGGATGCATCCACGGTTCGCCATTAAATTCAGTTTGGAACCATGTGCCGCTGTCGACAGCGTCCATAAAAAGATCGGTCACGGTCACCGAAATATTAAAATTCGTCAGGCTTGTCTGGTCATTTTTGGCGTGGATAAATCGCAGAATATCGGGATGCGACACACTTAGAATGCCCATGTTGGCACCGCGCCGAACTCCGCCTTGCTTTACGACCTCAGTTGTTTGATTGACGATATTCATAAAGCTGACCGGGCCGGAAGCCACGCCGCGTGTTGAATTGACCATTGAGCCTGCGGGCCGCACAAACTCATATGTCATACCAGTGCCGCCGCCGGTTTGGTGAATTATCGCCACATGCTGAGCGTGTTCCATGATGCCTTCGATCGAATCGGGAACATTCAGCACAAAACAGGCTGCAAGCTGGCCTTTCGGTTTTCCGGCATTCACAAGGCAAGGCGTATTTGGAATAAACTCACGGGCAAGCATGACCGCCGTCATGTCACTATTGAAGAGCTTTTGCTTTATCGGATCGTTCTCTGCTTTGGACACATGGTCGACTACGCGGCGGACAATATTCGCCCAGGTCTCGACGGGTTCGCCTTTCTCGTCCCTTAACGAATATCGTTTGCTTACGACTTTTCGGGCGTTGAGTCCCAGCGGAGCGATCTCACGTGCCGATGCCGTTCCTGCACCATTGCCGACGCTATTATTTTCGAGAAAACTATCCGCAGCCGACTCAAAAACTGTGCTCATAAAAAACTCCTCAAAGGTAAAGACAGCAATGCTGATTTAATACAATTTTAACATTAAAAACCGTATTGTGGAATGTGATTTCCGATGTAAATTTGCTTAACTTGGGCCTTAGGACTGGAGCAAAAAAATCGTCCTCAAGTTACAAGAATCGTAAACCAATTCGCAAGCAGTTGTCAACAAAATACTCCACAATATCTTGGGCTAACATTCTTATTCACAACAACAGGGGGTGTTAAACCAATGTGTTTGTTTAACTTGCGAGATCTGCGGTAAGAAAAGAAAAATATCTTGTTTGGGTTAACGTTAAGTTAGGCCGGAAATTGTCCCGTAGTCACCGCGAAAATAAACGAGTGGTGCACCGCCGCGGACGGTCACATTTTCGACCTGGCCGACAAAGATCGAATGGTCCCCGCCGTGATAGGAGAACGTCAGACGACATTCAAGGCTCGCCAGTGCATCCTTCAAAACCGGAATGCCTTCGATGCCGGGGTAATACTCGACATCTTCAAACTTATCGGCAAAGGGAGTGGCGAACCTCTCTGACGCGGATGCCTGTGAATCACCAAGAATATTTACAACAAAAACACCTGATTCCTCAAAAGCATAGTGACTGACGGTAGATTTTTCGATGCAGATAAGCACCATCGGCGGTTCGAGCGACACCGAACAAAAAGCCGAGACCGTGATACCATGCAGCTTGCCAGCCGCATCTTTAGTCGAAACGACAGTTACGCCGCTTGCAAATCGCGACATCGCATTCTTAAAATCGTCCTGCCCAACAGTCATCTTAAAAGAAATCTACATTATCATTTCATATATCGCAAAAAGATGGTTTTGATAATTGGCGGTTAATAATTGATAATTCTCCGCAATGATCGAAGTCGCAGAGTTTCTTGATACAGTTTGCCGCATAACGGATGCGGCCCTTGAGCGAAGCGTGCCCAGCGCCGATGTGGGGCCGCGACGCTTACACGAAGCGATTCGCTGGAGCCTTTTTGCCGGAGGCAAACGCATCAGGCCCGCTATCCTATTTGCAGCCGGTCAAACGTTTAATGCCGCATTTGACGATTTGACTGCCACGGCTGCCGCTGTGGAAATGATCCATACATATTCGCTCATTCACGACGATCTGCCTGCGATGGATGACGACGATCTGCGTCGCGGCCGGGCGACATGCCATAAACAATTTGGTGATGCCACAGCGATACTTGCTGGCGACGTGTTGCAAACGCTCGCCTTCAAAGCTATTGCAGAAGATGAAAAATTATCGTCCGATACACGCATAAAACTCATTTCGTTGATCGCTGCCGCCGCTGGAACGCCCTCAGGAATGGTCGCCGGGCAGCAGCTCGACCTTGATGCAGAAGGCCAAACCTTGAATATTACAGAGATCGAGCAGATACATCGCGGAAAGACCGGCGCGATGATCTCAGCGTCGGCTCTTGCCGGTGCGATCATAGGAAACGCGTCGCCAAGCGAACTATCAGCCGTTGAAAGCTATGCTTCGAATCTCGGCTTGCTATTTCAGATCACCGATGATCTTCTCGATGTTACGCAGGCGAGCGAAACACTTGGCAAAACTGCGGGCAAAGATGTGACGGCTGAAAAGGCCACATACCCGAGCCATTTTGGCGTCGAAAAGACGCGCATGATGGCAGCTCAAATCCGTGACGAAGCCTGCAAAGCCCTTCAACTCATAAAGCATGACACAAGATTGCTGCATCAATTTGCTGACCTTATCCTAAACCGAACGCGGTAGAAGTTCTGAGTCCGGCCTTCGGGTATTCCAGAACGCGGAAAATATCCCCCATTCAGCGTTTTCTTGCCCGTAGTACATGAACGAGATCTCGCATAACAGACACAAAAGCAATCTCAATGTGATCGCCATCGCGGCGGCATTAGTGTTTCTGTATGCGACGGTTCTCGCCAAACTCGCACGCGACTGGTGGTCAGACGAGAACTATTCGCATGGACTGCTCGTGCCGTTTGTCATCGGTTTCATTCTTTTGAAAGAATGGCCCGCACTCAAGAATGCCGCACAGAGTGGATTGATATGGCTCGGCGGCATGACTGGCATATTGGCAATTTTGTTGCTGTTTGCAGGTATGCTCGGAGCCGAACTTTTTACCGCACGGATCTCACTTGTGCTGATGCTTGCCGCGATAGTCATCTATCTTTACGGTACAAAAATACTATCGCTTTTAGCTGTGCCATTTGCGTTGTTGCTTCTCGCGATACCGATACCGCAGATCATATTTAACCGCATCGCTTTTCCGCTCCAGATATGGGCGTCGCAAATGGCGGTTTGGGGCATCAGGCTGTTCGAGGTTCCGACCTTAAGAAACGGCAACGTCATAGACATACTGCCACGCGGCTCAACACAGACCATCTCGCTCGAGGTTGTCGAAGCATGCAGCGGGATTCGTTCGCTGATGACTCTTGTGACGCTGGCGCTAGTGCTTGCGTATTTCACGAGGGCGAAGAACGATAGCGAATTATCGACAGCAGACTTCTGGCGGACAGGTTTATTGATGATCGCCGCCGTACCGATCGCCGTTCTGACAAATGCATCTCGCGTTACCTCGACGGGTGTTTTCACTTACTATTACGGCAAGCAGGCGACCGACGGCATCTGGCACGAGGTGTCCGGCTGGCTTGTGTATGTCGCGGCTCTGGCCTTGCTGCTCGTCGCTAACTTTCTGTTTCAAAAAGTATTTCGAACCAGCTTGGAAGCGCCGAGCGATCCCATTCTTGAACTTCGAACTTCGCACTCAACTCGCCACACTCCTGTCATTATCGCCGCCCTTGTCTTGAGCGGTCTGTTTATCAACTGGTTCGCGGCACGCAGCGAAACAGAGATCGTTAGACGCCCTCTCGCTGAAATTCCGACGACTCTCGGCGATTGGCGGCAAAAGGGAAACGAGATCAAATTTGACGAGTCTGTTGAAAGCGTGCTCAAGGCGACCGACTACACGATGCGCGAATATACATTGCAAAACGGCCGCATTGCGAATCTCTACGTCGGCTATTACTCGTCTCAGCGTTCCGGAGCAACTTATCACAGCCCGCAAAACTGCCTGCCCGGTGCCGGTTGGGTGATGAAGGACCCGCAGCATATCAACATCACGACATCAGACGGACGGACATTCGAAGCCAACCGTTACATCATCCAAAACGGCATTTACAACGAAGTGATGATCTACTGGTACCAGGGCCGAGGCCGCACCGAGGCCAGCGAATACAGCGACAAGGTCAATACCGTCTTCGACAGCATCACACGCCGCCGCAGCGATGGCTCGATAGTTCGCGTAATGACCAGCGTCGGCTCCGACGAAAGATCCGCCGTCCAAGCAGCAGTCGATCTCTCAGCACATCTTGCCGAGAATCTGACTCCGTTTGTGCCGGAATAGGTGTTCCACCGTTGTTTTGTCCCACCTCTGTCCCACTACCCGAGTGAAACGCGCAACTTACTGCTTTTATTAGAGTTGCGTCGCTTTTTACCCTCCGTTTCGCGTTTTTTGAGAAAAAATAACACTTTGTGTCACACATTTCGCAATTGTTGTAAGT
>CAZGSC010000079.1:0-15362 GCA_964528325.1 uncultured Chloracidobacterium sp.
TCTGAAAACCCGACCGCCGATGATTTAGCCTCGTTTTGCAAGCCTGTTTTGGAAACCTCATCGAGCATTTTCTTTAATTCGCCTCAATTAAACAAATCAAAAAATACTCATAGAGGCCCAACTTTTCGTTCGGGTCCCTACCTCGGATTTCGGCTTAAAGCGTCAACCTAAAGTAGTCCTTACAATTGTCAAAAAAATACATGAACCGCAAAGTTTATTAACACTCGGTTGAAAAGACCTTATCGGGGCCCTGGCCTAACCGGCCGATTTTCCACTTTAAATCCAGCCGGAACCGTGAACAAACTTGGAGCAGGTTCAGCTCGCTTGATATTGGACAAACGGAAAATGTGTTCGCCCGAAAGAGGGTCGACGTGCCGTGACATCACAATTACCTGTAACTCCGGTGAATACCAGTTCTCGGTTACGATCTGTATAGGTTTATCATTGCCGATCTGGCCCGCAGGCAGTTCATAAGTGATGCGAGTCCCCTCGACCGAAATTCCTTCGATCGTTTTAGTCCCTAGCGAGTCCGACTTCGCGTCCGGATTTTTAGGCTCATCGCGTGGCGTACCGTCTATCCCGATCTTTCGGGCGATGCTGTTTCCCAGATCAAAAAAATACTGTGTCTTCGTCGCAAAATCATTTATGAAGACCAGCGTCTGGGGTTTACTGATACTAAAACCGCCGACCATGTCAAAGGGTTGTTCGCGACGGGTTCGACCTGCGGTATCTCGATAAAATCCGCCTTTCGTCGTCTTGGTCACGGTGGTGCCGTCATATAATCGACGCGTATCTTCTATCACGGTCTCCGCAGAAAAAGGTCGATCTTTTACAAGCTTGTCACCAAATCGTAGCTCGGCGGCGATAAACATCGCATTTGGCGGCGGTCCGACACGCTCCTCGATGATCGCCGGCTCACGAGGTGGCCGCGATTCTTGCCGATCAAGTACGCCGTCATTGTTGTCGTCCATATCGATGAACACTTGTTTAGCGGTGTGTTCAAAATCTGCCCTTGTCAGCGAATCAACCTCGTGAAACTTGTGCATAAAAAAGAATGGGGGCAGTTTGTCGCGAAGCTCACCAGACTCTCCCGGCTTTCCTCGATCTGCAGGCGGCGGACCATCTGGCCCCATCGGCGGATGACGATCGGGAATTTCACTTCTGTCGATCATGCCGTCCTTGTTATCGTCGAGGTCTGAAAAGGTTCGTTCGATAGCGGCCTGAAATTCGTCTGCTTCGATACTGCCGTTATTGTTTACATCGATACCTCTTGTCCAGTCACCTTTTGGACGTCCATCTCCGCGCGGCGGGCCGTCAGGTCGAGGCCTCTGTGAAAACGCATTAGCAGCCAATAATACACTGAGAATAAATGCAAATAGTATTTTCGTCTTCATAATTACTTCCTTGCCGGACAAATACTTATCTTATAAACCGTATCGCCCGAGTCAGGCCGTCATCGCCGACAAGAACCTCGGCGTCGACCATCTCGGACAAAGTTTTTACGCTCGTCACAAGCCCGAGCGAAACCATCATCGAGCTTGGAACCTTAACACGAACGATCTGTCCACTCTCCGGGTCGCGCGCATACGAAAGGGCTATGAATTCTGTTTTGATCTCTTCTTTCTTATTCGTCTTTGCTACTTCTGTTGCTTTAACAACATCTTTTTTGGTGACGGTGCTCGTTTTGGCCGCAGCCTGATGCTGAGGTTGTTTTGTCGAAACTCTAGCTGGCCTTGTCTCTGAAATATTTGTTTCATTACTCGGTTTAACCGTCTCAGGACCTGTCTGTGTGACTGAGCTTGCAGGCTGCACATAAGCAACAGTGCCTTTATCGTCAGTTGAAGCCGAGCGAAAAACAAAGAACGACAGGATCAAGACTGCGGCAGCCGTTACGGCCGCTCCAGCCATAAGCCATCGAAGAACTTTGCCCACAGGTGGCCAGGCTGATAGCTTCGTCGCTTTCTGTTCATTGATCTTCCGCTGAACACCCCACCAGGTCGCAGGCGAATCGGCGATCTCGCTGAGTTGCTCTTCGTCAGCGGCTGATCTATTTACCAGCGTTCGCATCAAAGCGTCGATTTGTTCGTCAGAAAGCTGTTTCTTCATCTATTGACCCCACAAAACTATGCTGTCAGGAGAAAGACGCTCCGCAAAGCATAGTGGTTTCACAAAAATAAGATTATTTTTGCCCAGAATAACCCGGAAGGCTCGGATCAGAAAGACATTTTCAACTCTTATCCGTTTTTATCCGCGTGATCCGTGGCAAAATTCTTCTCCAAAACCCCATGTGGCTTCTATGCTATAATTCACTTTTAATGAGTAAGATCGAAATAATTCCGCTTGGCGGCATTGGCGAATTCGGGATGAACTGCATGGGCATTCGATACGCCGGTGAGATGATCGTCGTCGATGCCGGAATGGGCTTTCCTGAAGAGACGCCTTACGGAGTAGATATTTCTATTCCGAATTTCGACTTCCTCGAAGAATATCGCGACGACCTGACCGCGATCATCCTCACACACGGCCACGAAGACCATATCGGCGCTCTCGCTTACATACTTCGCAAGTTCAATCTGCCGGTTTACTCGTCGCGGTTCACGCTTACGTTGACCGAGAAGCGGCTCGACGAGTTTGACATGCTTGACGACGTGCTGCTGCATCGCGTCGAAGCAGGCGATAGATTAAAGCTTGGAGTTTTCGAGATAGAGTTTATACACGCGTCGCACTCGCTTGTCGAGTGTTTTTCGCTAGCGATCCACACGCCGGCGGGGACGCTGATCCACACCGGCGATTATAAGATCGACGACACGCCCGTCATCGGAGCGCCGTATGATCTCAAAACTCTGAAGCGTGTCGGCGACGAAGGCGTGCTCGCGCTGCTGTGCGACTCGACAAACGCTACTGTGCCTGGCAGAACGCCATCTGAACAAGCTGTCATCCCGGCGTTCGAAGAGATATTCGAACAGACCGAAGGCCGCTTATTCGTTTCGACTTTTTCGTCTTCGCTGCATCGTTTGCAGATCATTTTTGACATCGCTCATGAATTTGGCCGCAGGGTTTGCGTGCTTGGCCGCTCGATGCAGAAGAACGTCGAGATCGCCGAGGAACAAGGACTTCTGAAGATCACCCACAATACGATGATCGACCTTGGAGGCTCGCGAGCATTGGATGACGACGAGATATGCTATCTCGTCACCGGTTCACAGGGCGAGATGCGTGCTGCGTTATGGAATCTTGCAACCGGCACTTACAAAGGAATGGAGATCGAAAAAGGCGACACTGTCGTTCTTTCGGCGCGCATAATTCCCGGCAATGAAAAGAATATCAGTCGTCTGATCGGCCACCTCTACAAACGCGGAGCAAATATCATTGAGGAGAAACGCCGCCTTGTTCACGTCTCGGGCCACGCTTCGCAGGAAGATATCAGGATAATGGTCGAGACCGCGCAGCCGCGTTATGTCGTGCCGATCCATGGAGAGTATAGAATGTTGTTTCGCCAAAAGGAATTTATCAAAAATCATATCGCCGGTTACGGCGACGATGATATTATCCTTATCGAAAACGGCGACCTGCTCGAACTCGACGAATACGGCATTCGCATCATCGAAAAACACCAGCTTCACAAGACATTTATCGACGAAGAGTCGATGGAAGAGATCGAATACGACACCGTGCGAGAACGGAAGAAACTTGCTTACGGCGGCATGATCTCACTCGTTGTAACGGTTGATAAAAAGGCCCACACGCTGATCGGCGAGCCGCAGATCACGCTCACAGGTGTGGCAGGGCTCGACTTAACTAATGGCTTTGCCGCGGACGCTCGCCAAGCCGTCGCCAACGCCGTCGCTGACATGAAACGCGAACAGATCGCTGACCGAACAGTCTTTAAAGAAAACCTTCGCATTCACCTCAAACGATTTGTTCAAAACGAGCTCAGTTCAAAACCCGTGATCGTGACGACTGTCGTTGAAGTTTGATAATCTCTTCTTGTCCAGCGACCGCTTTTTTGCCTTTTGCCGCACATAGGTATCATCACCCTGTTCATCATCATACGAACTGAACCAGTGAAACTTCATGTCGTCGCCGGATATTTTTATATTGACGTAGATAACATAACCGTGAGTTGATGGCGTGTAATAGCTGATATGCAGAATCTCGCCGTTTACCACGACGATGTCACGAACATACCGCACGATCTTCGACCGCGGCTCAACAATAGATATGCATACCCGGCCACGACGATCTTGGCGAATTTGAAAAGAGTAGCTGTCCGTGCCGATCCATGTTCCGGCAATCTTCATTTTCACCGCTTCATTGGTACAATTTCCGGCACCGAAAACGACATTGGGTCCAAAAACAAAAATCGCAGCGATTGCAAGTTTGATTACTATTTTCATGTCTCTTGACGTCACTACTTGCCGTCGAGTTCGTCACGCCAGGCCATCGCTTCAAGTTCAACGCGGACAGCGTCCATGACCGGGACAACCGGCCTGGCTTCGAACGTAAAGGCCGGGAAGGTCGAACAAACTTTGTGAACCGTCATTGGATCATCACATTCCACCAACATATGCCCGCCCCAATCGCCCACCCTTACCACAAACAACTCGATCTTGAAATTATCGGGGGCCTTCCATTTGGTAAAAACGTCCAGTATCCGCTTCTGGGCATTTTCATATTCCATAGGCGAGCCTTGTGAACGCTCGTTCCAACTGATCATGTATTTCATTGCTGCGTCTCCTGATTAATTTATGGGTTTTCGAAACAATAGCTATTTTGAATATCGATGATGATACGTCAAATCCCCAAATATTAACAACGATCCCGCCCTTTAAAGTAGTGAACTGCGTTCAAGATACGGGAGCAGAAGAAGATCTGACTTTCATAAGGTATAATCACGATTACGAGTATGGACTGGAATGGAAAGACTGTTTTTCTCACTGGAGCATCGAGCGGTATAGGCGAGGCTCTGGCTGTAGCTTTAGCGAAGAAAGGTGCGGTCATTGGACTCCTTGCACGCCGCAAGGAACTGCTCGATAAGCTAAAGAAAGATTGTGAAAAAGCTGGCGGTGCGGCGCGCGTGTTCGCATGCGATGTAACAGACGAGGATGCCGTTCAGGCTGCGGTAGATGATTTCATTTATGAGTATGAGCATATCGATATTCTGATCGCGAACGCCGGTATTGGTGGAAACAATCGGGAAACCAGGGCTTTACAGCCGTTAGCCGTTAAAAAAGTCATCGATATCAATCTACTTGGCGCGGTGAATTCGGTTCATGCTGTTTTGCCGAAAATGTTGATGCGCGGACATGGGCATTTGGTCGCTATTTCAAGTCTTGCCGGTTTTCGCGGCTTGCCAAAATCCGCTGCGTACTCCGCAAGCAAAGCAGGAATGACAGCTTTTTTTGAAAGCGTTCGCCTCGATGTCAAATATTCGGGAATTGACGTAACGATCATCCAACCCGGATTTATACGCACACCGCTAACTGCAGGACGCGAAGCCAGAATGCCGTTTTTAATGCATCTCGACGATGCGGTACCTCTCTTTATTAAAGCTATCGAAAACAAAAAAAAATTCGCCGCATTTCCGTGGCAGCTTGCGACCATCGTCCGATTGGGAAAAGTTATGCCTGCTTGGCTTTATGATCGGATAGCGGGTCGAGCAAGGTACAGAGAATAGAAACCGATAATTGACAACTTCGATCTGGAATTGTCCACTATCAATTGTCCTTCATCCATCGCGCTTTTTCAGTATGAATCTTTTACAGGCGATCATCCTAGGTATTGTTCAGGGACTGACCGAATTCATTCCGGTCAGTTCCACTGCTCACCTTGTTTTTGCTAGCCGGTTCACACATCTCTACGACGGTAATGCCGAGCAGATCACCGCAACAATGGCTGTCATACAGCTGGGTACGCTCGCAGCGGTTCTCGTTTATTTTGCTAGTGATATTTTAAGTATCTCGATGGCGTTCATCCGGGACCACTTTGCTTTACTAACAGGAAAACGAGGAATGAGGTTCTCCGGCACCGACGGAGTGCGGCCGATATGGCTTTCCGAAGAGGCATGGCTAGGCTGGCTTGTGATAATCGGCTCGATCCCGATCGGTACTGTTGGCTTTCTATTTAAGGATTTTATTGAAGGCAGCGGAACAAAAAATCTTTGGATCATAGCTACTATGCTCATCGTCATAGCCCTCTTTCTTTCGGTTGCCGAATACGTCGGCAAACAGCGAAAGGACATGAGGCATCTCGGCCTCGTCGACGCTATAGTTGTTGGTTTTGCTCAGGTGCTGGCACTTATGCCCGGTGCGAGCCGCTCCGGTTCCACGATCACAGGCGGTCTGCTTGCTGGAGAAAAACGTGAGACTGCGGCACGGTTTTCTTTTCTGCTTTCCATTCCGGCAATTACCGCAAGCGGTTTGCTGGAACTTCGAAAAGCTATGCACATCTTGCCGTCAGAAAGTTTTACACCGCTTATCGTAGCAACAATTGTCTCGGGGGTAGTTGGCTATTTATCGATCTGGTTTTTACTGTCATATCTCCGGCGCAACTCAACTGCCATTTTTATTATCTACCGCCTTATCTTGGGAACTACGATCCTTGTTTTATTGTGGCTGGGAATTATAAGTCCTCTGGTAACATAGGAAAAAGGGGTATTGATCTCTCTCAGGTGCAAAAACGTTGGAAAATTCGAAAACACGACGCTAATGCGGTCGGCAAACTTGCCAAAGATCTCAATGTAAAACCGCTTGTAGCCGCACTGCTTATTGCTCGCGGATACGAAACACCTGAAAAAGCGTTCGAGTTTCTCAACCCTTCACCCGAACATCTTCACGAGCCATTGCTGCTAAAGGGCATGCACGAGGCTGTCGTGCGCATCCAAAAAGCAGTTGCTGACCAAGAGAAGATACTTATTTGGGGCGATTACGATGTTGACGGTACCACAGGAACGGTCCTGTTACGGAAGATGTTGTCGCTACTCGGCTCCGAATCTGTTTTTCACATTCCGAACCGCTTTACCGAAGGCTACGGTATTAATATTCCGGCTCTCGAAGAAGCTCACAAAAACGGCGTCTCGCTGGTCATCAGTGTCGATACCGGCACGACAAGTGTTAAAGAGGTTGAGTTTGCCAATAGTATTGGACTTGATGCAATAATCACCGACCATCACTTACCCAAGACCGGTGAAAGGCTCCCGCCGGCCGTTGCGGTCATAAATCCAAATCAGCCCGGCTGCCCGTATCCGGACAAACATCTTGCCGGAGTTGGTGTCGCATTCAAACTTGCTCACGCTCTTCTTCGTGAAAATGACCTGGAACATGAAGTTCCCGGCTTTCTGAAGATCGCCGCACTCGGCACGGTGGCCGACATGATGTCCCTGACAGGCGAGAACAGAGCTATCGTCGCCCTGGGCCTGATCGATCTGCCAAGAACCGACAGCTATGGCCTTAAGGCCTTGATGGAAGTTGCCGATTGTCGTTCCGACATGACGAGCTATCACATCGGTTTTCGAATTGGTCCGCGAATAAATGCCGCGGGTCGTATGGACATTGCAAAACATGTAGTGGAGCTTTTTGAAGAAAAAAGTTTTGGAAGAGCACGCGAGTTGGCATCGCTGCTCGACAGCAGAAATCGCGAACGCCAGCAGATGCAGCAAAAAATAACTGATCTCGCTTTAACTGAAACTGAAACTCACGATGGAATGCACTTCGTTGTAGTTGCCGGTGAGGCATGGCATCAAGGGGTTATAGGTCTCGCCGCTTCTCGCATTGCAGAAAAGCTGTATCGTCCTACGATAGTTCTTTCTTTAAAAGACGGCCTTGGTCACGGCAGTGCCCGCAGCATCGCCGGCTTTCATCTGTTGGAAGCTCTTGAATCCTGCGCTGAGCTTTTTGAGAAATTCGGCGGTCACGCAGCGGCTGCGGGAATGACTATCAAACACGATAATATCCTCGAGCTAAGAACTCGGCTCAATGAATATGCAGTGACAAAACTCTCTCCCGATGAACTCATCCCTGAACTCAATATCGATGCCCTCGTTACAAGCGACACTTTAGGACTCGATCTGGTCGAGCAGCTTGCGGCATTCGAGCCGTTTGGCATGGGTAATCCAAAGCCTGTTTTTGTGACCAGAGATCTCATTCTTCAGGGTGAACCCTTTGTCATGAAAGACAAGCATCTGAAACTAAAACTGATCGGCGATAATAACAAACAATTCGAGGCGGTTTGGTGGGACGGCGTCGAGCGATCAAAAGGGCAAACTCTCACCCCCAACTCACGCATCGAATTAGCCTATGTGCCCGAGGCAAATACTTGGCAGGGAAACACCAGGCTGCAACTTGTCGTTGAAGATCTAAGAGCGGATAATTAAATTTTGTGCCGGAACAGATCACCCACAATCAAAATGAATACCGATTGCGGGCAAAAATGCCGCAATATTTCCGTTTTGCGGCTATTGGCGTGCTCGCCGTCACTATCTTTGCGGTAGTGGTTGGCTTTTATCGCGAACGCTCCATATCTCCGTTCAAACTCAAGAGCGAGCATACGCAGCTTTCAACCGAAGTCACAGCGGATGTTAACAGCTACGAAAGGCTCGAAACCGACGGAGGCGTTTCAAAATATTACATTAAGGCAGATTCCGCAAAGACCTTTTCCGATGAGCATCAGGAATTTGAAAACGTCTACATCGAGACGTTCGATAAAGATGGATCATCCAGCAATAAAATGACTGCTGATTCCGGCCTCTACGTCCCGCAAGAGAGCAAAACTTTCACTACCTATCTAAAAGGCAATGTGCAGATCGAGACTTCGGAAGACCTAAAGATCAAGACAAATAACGTAATTTATACAAACCAAAATGATACTGCCGAGGCGGATGAGGCTGTTACGTTTGAACGCGACAAAATACGAGGCAGATCATTTGGAGCGACAGTGAAGATCGGCGAAAAGCTGATCGAGTTGTTAAAGGACGTTGAGATCGAAGCTTTCGAATCTCCTGAACTGGCAAAATCCAATGTTCGATATGCCAAGATCAATACAAACTCGGCGTCGTTTGACCAAACACACAACAGAATCGATCTGCGTGACGGAGTGGCGATAGCCATCGAATCAAAGTCCAATGCGGGGAAACCCCAGACAACTGATGTTAGGGCGGATCGTGCTTCTGTTTTCTTTAGCAGCGCCGATGCAAAATCCTCAGAGGTAAAAAAATTCGAGTTGTTTGATAATGTTCATATCGTATCGTCTGAATCAGGTGCGGCCCCGACAACTATTGATTCGGGCTACGCTATTTATGACAAGGATGCAGACCGCTATGAGTTGAAAAACAATGCCCTTATAGTGACTGCGGCAAACGGCAGAACGACCGAGATCACATCGTTCGAGTCGGTCTACGAACAGTCAGTTGGAAAACTTGCGTTAACAGGCAGTGCTCAGATAACGCAGGATGAAAACCTTCTGAAAGGTGACCTGGTATATGCGAGCCTGTTTTCTGATCGAAAAATAAAGGACGCCATCATTCGAGGCAATGCTTCCGCACGACAAACGACACCGGAACGAACCACGACGATCACTGCTCCTGAATTGAATGCCTCATTTAGCGAATCGCGCCAACTACATGACGCGAATGCTATTGGGCAAAGCAACGTCGAACTCATTCCTGTTAACGTCAAAGATTACTCGAAGGTCACGCTTTCCGCCTTGAAAGGAATTGGTGTGTTATTTAAGGGGCCGGGCCTGATCGACGCGTTAAGAACGGACGGAAGGACGACTATCCAACTCAATACTCCGGATTCAAATGACGGAACGAATAAACGTGTCACGGCAGACGTTGTAAGAACTATCTTTAACGCTAACGGCAAGGACATCAGCAAAGCCGAGGCAGTGGGCAATGCCGAGGTGTACGTCGAGCCCTTGCAGGCAGCCAAACAACATTATAGAACGACTATCAATGCTCCCCGATTCGATTGCGAGTTTTTTCCAACGGGAAATAACGCCAGAACCTGCTCAGGCGGAAAGAAAACCAAAACGGTTCGGGTGCCCACGATAGCCGAGCCGGCGCACGGAACACAAACATTGATCGCCGAACAATTGACAGCGGATTTTGGTGAGCGTTCAAAGGATATTGAACTGCTAAAAGCATCGGGAAACGCCAGGTTCAATGAACTCGATCACAATGCCCTTGCTGCTGAGATCACCTATACACAAGCAGATGAAACAGTCCGTCTGAGAGGCGGTGAACCAACGGTTTGGGATTCGAAGTACAGGGCAAAAGCAAGAGAGATCGACTGGGATACTCGCAGCCAGTATTCTTATCTGCGGGGCAAAGTAAGCACAACCTATTATAGTCTTAAGCAGATGGGACGTTCTGCTCCATTCAGCCAGTCGGACAAGCCGGTTTTTATGACATCCGACACTGCGGAATTTGACCAAATGAATGAGACTGCAGTTTACATTGGCAACGCACGAGGTTGGCAGGAAAATAATTATGTTCACGGAGATAAATTTACATTGAAGCAAGCCGAAGGGCAGTTCATTGCCGAAGGCCATGTCCGCAGTGCCGCCTACAATGTCAAAGTGAATAAAAAAAATGGCAATGCTTCTGTTCCGGTCTTTGCCTCTGCCGATACCATGACTTATAGTCGCGACAACCGGCTTCTGCAATATCGGACAAACACGGATATTCGACAGGGAACCGACCGGATCACGGCCAATTCCGCAGATGTTTTTCTTAATGAAGAAAATGAGGTTTCAAAGACGATCGCTGAAACAAACGTTGTTGTCACCCAGCCCGGAAGAAGAGGAACCGGCGACTGGCTGCAGTACACCGCTATTGATGAAACAGCAATTCTACGAGGTAATCCCGCACTGGTTGAGGATACTCAAAACGGTACGTCACAGGCCGCCCAATTGACTTTGTTTATGAAAGAAAAGCGAGTAGTCAGCGACGGAAGATCTAAACAATCAATTTCCACACGGACCAAGTCAGTTTACAAGGTGCAGGGCAAACAATAATATAAGCACAATGAATTCTGACATCTCAAACGGTCATTCGCGCTATGAGAAAGATTCGCTGACCGCGGAACATCTGCAAAAAACCTATGGCAGCCGGCGTGTCGTGGATGACGTTAGCCTGTCAGTTGCTCCCGGTGAGGTAGTTGGACTTTTAGGAGCCAACGGAGCCGGAAAGACCACAACGTTTTACATGATGGTAGGGCTTGAGCGATCTGAAAAGGGCTCGATCTCGATGAATGGCCGTGATGTGTCCGCTCTTCCAATGTATCTTCGTGCCAGGCTTGGACTTGGTTACTTACCTCAGGAATCTTCCGTATTTCGAAAACTTACGGCCGAGCAAAATATCCTCGCTGTACTCGAAACAATGAAAATGAGCCGTGAGACGCGTTTCTCGCGTCTTGAAGAACTTCTCGAAGAATTTGGCGTCACTCACGTGCGAAAGAATCGCGGCGATTCGCTTTCCGGCGGCGAAAGAAGACGTGTCGAAATAGCACGTTGTTTAGCTACAAACCCACGTTATATTCTCCTCGATGAACCATTTGCCGGTATAGACCCCCTCGCGATAGACGATATTCGCGAGATCATCTTGTACCTAAAGAAGCAAGGCATCGGCATCCTGATCACAGACCATAACGTCCGCGAAACGCTCGGGATCACCGATCGAGCCTACATTCTGTCTGATGGGAAGATCCTACGCTCAGGCGACCCATCCGCTCTTATAGATGATCCTGATGTGCGGCGGTTGTATTTGGGCGAAAGGTTTACTTTGTAGGTACACAGGTTTTTTCCATTTTCTATTTAAACTCGGTATAATCTAGTTGGGATTGACTGATTCTCATACCGGGTTACAGTTAAATCCCTAATGCGCTCCTTCCGGAATATGTCATCTCTGCGACTTACTCACCAATTGCAGCAAAAGATGGTTTTGACGCCCCAGTTGCGTCAACGTATTGAAATGCTGCAGATGACGTCGCTCGAACTAAATGAGTTGATAGAGCAGGAAATGGTTGCTAATCCCATCCTTGAGGAAGTCCTGCCCGGGGAAGAGGTTCAGGAGATCGGTGACAATATTCTGGACCAAAATTCCAGCGGTGAGGATACCGGATTTGAGAACGGCGCCGATTTCTCAGCCGACGCCGTTTCCGAAGCCCGCACCGATCATCTTGCGGAGTTCGAGGGCTCGATCCCTGAAGGCGCAAGTCTCAACGGTAACGAAGAACGCGTTACTACCGACATCGACGGTGATGACGATGCACACCCGGAAACAGCGGACTCCTTTGATGAGATCGACTATGGACGAGAATTTCAGGATTACCTAGATCCTGGTTATCGCACTCAGGAAATCGAATATAAGGATGACGCACCAAGTTTTGAACAGTTCTTAACCCATTCGCAATCACTGAGTGAGCATCTTGAGTGGCAATTACACCTGCTCAGCTTAAGCAGTGAAACGGAGGAGGTCGCGATCCTTGTGATCGGCAATCTCGATGAGGACGGTCGGTTGTCGGCAAGTATTGAAGAAATCGCCGAAATGTCCGGTTCTTCGATCGAAGCGGTTGAGTGGGCTCGACAAGCTGTAATGAAGCTCGATCCTGTTGGCTGCGGCGCATTCAATGTTAACGAATGTCTTCTCGCCCAATTACAATCCGCGGGAGAGGGAGACAGCCTCGCTGCTGAGCTGGTCTTGCATCATTTGGAAGATCTTCAGCCTCACAGGCTGCAGCACCTTGCTAAAAAGACTGGCGTAGATCTCCAGGTACTTGACCTTGAACTTGAAAAGGTGCGCCAATTGGACCCGTATCCGGGACGGCGTTATACGACTGAGGACGCGATCTTCGTCTCGCCGGAGGTTTATGTTGAAAAGCTGGAAGACGACTACGTGATCTATTTTGCCGATGACGGCAGTCCTAGACTTCGAATAAGTCAGACTTATAACAAACTGCTGGATCAAACTGATTCATCGAAAGAAACAAAGGACTTTATCAAGGAAAAGATGAGATCGGCGGTCGATCTACTTCGAAATATTGAGCACCGACGACAAACCATCTATCGTGTAGTTGAGTGCATAGTTTCACGCCAACGCGACTTTCTTGATAAAGGGGTCGAATATATTAAGCCGATGATGCTCAAGGACGTCGCCGCAGACATCGGCATGCATCTCTCGACCATCTCGCGCGTAGTAAATCGTAAATATGCTCACACGCCGCAAGGTGTAATTGAGTTAAGGCGCTTTTTTAGTGAAGGAATGCTAAATGAAGAAGGCGAGGAAGTTTCGACACGCATACTTAAGCTAAAGATCAAAAAAATGGTCGAAGAAGAAGATACAAAAAAACCACTGACCGATGACCAGATCGCACGAGTTCTCAGCAATGAAGGAGTTAAGCTTTCAAGGAGAACGGTCGCAAAATACCGCGACCAGATGAATATTCCCGGCTCGCGGGAGCGTAAGACTGTTATTTAAGTTCCATTGATTTCAGAATAATCACAAAGAGAGATAATACAAGCATGAACTTTGAATTTACCGGACGACATATTGAAGTAACACCGGCCCTAAAGGCCCATGTTGAAGAACATTTTAAGAGGATCGACCACCTTTTTGACGGCAAGCCGGCTAAGGCTCACGTTATTATTGAGGTTGAGCGCGGCAGGCATCGTTCCGAGGTCGTGATCAATTGGCGTAACGAAGTATTAACTGCCGAATCGAGCATTTCAGACATGTATCAATCGTTGTCGCAAACGATCGAGAAGATCGAGAAGCAGGCGCGGAAATTGAAGGATAAGGTAATAGACAAATCGCATAAAGCGATAAAAGCGTCCGTGATCCCGACGCTTGATGATGAGCCTGCGTAGGAAGTGTTATTAATGCGGCGACTATGACGGCAACGACTCACGGAGTTTTATTGGTCGTTAACGGTTTTGGCGTTCTAATAACGGGTGAAGCCGGTATCGGAAAATCCGAATGTGCACTTGATCTGGTCACGCGCGGTCACCAAATCGTGGCCGACGACGTTGTCCTGATCGAGAGTAGCGACGATGCCCTGACCGGTAAAGCCCCGGATCTTTTTTCGGGACTGATCGAAATTCGTGATCTTGGGATCATTGATGTCAGACTAGTCTTTGGCAAAGATTCATACGCAGCAAATAGTAGGATCGATCTTTGCGTTGAATTAGAAAAGAATGGGGCGGCTGAGACCAGAGCTCGGATCGGTGCGGGCTTGTCTCGAATAAACTTATTCGGCGTTGAATTGCCGCATTTTATCTTAAAAGTCCAGCCGGGTAGAAATCTTGCTGTGCTGATCGAGCTGGCTGTTCGGCTGATCCAAAGCGGATCAGATGATGCGGAACGTAAATTGATCGCCGCTCATGATGCCGCAATTTCCACCGCTGCGGATCCGGATTGATGCAGCTACCATAGGGTCTTTATGCCTACAGAACGACGTAAGAAGCATCGGAAAAGTATAGAGCTTCCTGAATTTGTGATCGTCACGGGCCTTAGCGGTTCGGGAATGAGTTCTGCGACTAATGCGTTCGAAGATCTGGGCTACTTTTGTGTCGATAATTTGCCTTTAACGATGCTTGCCACTTTCGGACGTCTGCTGATCGAAAGCGAGGACGGCACGCCGGCGATCGAAAAGGCCGCCTTGGTCATTGATATTCGCGAGCGTCACTTTCTATCTCAATTTCAGAGCGAAATAGCTAAACTGGAAAAAAAGAAGCTTAGGCCGTTCGTCGTGTTCTTTGAGGCGTCAGATGAAGTTCTGTTACGTAGATTTTCTGAAACGCGCCGCCGGCATCCTGCAGACAATGACAAGGGCGTGCTCGCAGCGATCCGGGCGGAACGTCGAGCGCTCAAGGATGTTCGCAAGCTGGCCGACCTTCACATCGATACTTCTGAGCACACGGTTCACACGCTGCGGCATTTGATCGTGCAAAAGTTCAGCGGCTCCGACGAAGGTGTGCCGCTCAAGATCGAGATCATAAGTTTCGGGCATAAGTACGGCAATCCTCGCGGCGTCGATATGCTTTTTGATGTGCGGCATTTGCCGAATCCTTATTTTCAACAGGATCTCAAACATCTCGCCGGCGAAGATCCCAAGATCATCAAGTACCTGCGCGACAAGCCCGACGTAAACGAAACGATACAACGCTTTGTCGATCTGCTGTTGTATCTTCTGCCGCGTTATCAGCGCGAAGGTAAATCTTATCTGACGATCGGCATTGGCTGCACAGGCGGGCGGCATCGATCGGTGATGGTGGCTAACAGCCTGCGTGACGCATTGAAAAAAGAGAAGTTTGACGTCTCGGTTACCCATCGCGACATTCAAAAATAATATGAGTGAAACAAAACG
>CAZGSC010000080.1:0-15268 GCA_964528325.1 uncultured Chloracidobacterium sp.
CCAGGAGATACGCGTGCCTTTGCCGACGTCCGTTCCGAATGCCATATCCTGCGCCGCCTTTATCGGAAAACTCGCGTGCGTGTGCGCTATGCCCTTTGGCTTACCGGTCGTGCCGGAGGTGTAGAGGATGATCAATGGATCTTCCGCGGAAGTTCTTTCCGGTTCAGCCGTATGTTGGAACAAAGCTGCTCGCATTTTGAACATGGCTTTGCCCATGTCCGACATTTGGTTGTCCGCATGCCATCGTCTAATGCGCTTGCCGTTGAAAACTTCCTCTTCGAGCCGAATACGTTCTTCCTCGGCAGCCATTATGATTCCGGTTCCGCACATTGGAGCTTTCGGCTGCGGTTCACCCGTCTGCCGATCACAAACGATGACGGATTCGATGGTTGGAACATTTGCGACGGCTCGGGAAGCAACTGTCAACATATCGAACGGCTTGCCCCGGCGAGGAAATCCGTAACTGGTAAAGATAGCCTTTGCATTTACAGCTTCCATTCGGCTGGAAATGGCGTCTATGCCGTAACCTGAAAAAACTGGAACAGCAATGCCGCCGATGCGATTGATTGAGAGCAATGCGACGATAGTCTCCGGCAGCATCGGCAGGTGAATTCCGATAGCGTCGCCTTTGCCGAGATTCAACTCCCGCAGCATGCCGGCGCATTCCGTAACTGCATCAAATAGCACCGAATACGTGAAGAGTCGAGAAAACCCTTCTTCGCCTTCCCAGATGATTGCGGGCTGGTCTTTCAACTCGTCCGTCTGCCAGCGGTCGAGGCACATTTCGGTGATGTTTAATCCTGCTCCGGAAAGCCAATTTGGAAATTCAATTCCGTCTGACATGTCCAGCAATTTTTCATATGGCGGGTCGAATTTGATTTCGAGAAATTTCAGCACCTCTTCGGTAAATTTCTCTACATCGTTGATCGAATACGCGTAGAGATCATCCCACGTCGAGACGCCGACTTGTTTCATAAATCGGGTGATCTGCGCGCGTTCAATTACTTCCGGCGTAGGCGTCCAGGCGATGGGCTGGTCTTCGAGGAGGTTTGCGTCGTTCATAGGAAATTGAAACCCCAGATTAACACAAAAGAAATTAGCCACGAATTGTACGAATAACACGAATAAAAAGAGCCGATCTAATTCGTGCTATTCTTGTCATTCGTGGCAAAATAACTTGAATGAGTATTCCGCTTCCTGCAGATCTTTTTGCCGGCAAAACAGCAATAGTTACAGGCGCTTCACGCGGCGTCGGCCGTGCGACAGCCTTAAGGCTAGCTGAGGCCGGGGCGAATGTTGTCGTCAATTATCTTAGCAACGAGGCCGAGGCTCTTGAGACCGTCAAATTGTGCAAAGAAAAAGGTGTCGAAGCCATTGTTGTGCAGGCCGATGTATCCGAGTTTGCTGGTGCGCAGGAGATCGCAAAACAGACCCTTGCAGCATTTGGACGCATCGATCTGCTTGTCTGTAATGCCGGCGTGTGGGACGGTGCACCGATCGAGGACATGACCGAAGAGGTTTGGAACAAGGTCATCAACACCAATCTCAAATCGGCATGGGCGATGACCAAGGCTTGTGTTCCGGCGATGAAAAAGCAGCCTTCGGCGGCGATCGTGATGGTCTCGTCAACTTCGGGGCAGCGAGGCGAGGCTAATTATTCGAATTATTCGGCGTCAAAAGGCGGACAGATCTCATTTACGAAAGCCCTGGCCAGCGAACTGTGTCCGAAGATCCGCGTCAACGCTGTCGCTCCCGGCTGGATCGAGACGGCGATGGTGCGGCCGGCTTTTGATACGGACAACTACCGGCAAACAGTCATAGATTCGATTCCTCTAAAAAGGATAGCAACGACGGACGACATTGCTCTTTCAATTTGCTTTCTTCTTTCCGACTGGTCGCAGCACATAACCGGAGAAATCTTGAATATCAACGGCGGCGCGGTTCTTTGTGGATAAGGACTATGTAATATGAACATCAATAGCCTGGAAGATTTTCAGAGTCACTTTAGCGCGATACCTGTAAGTTCAACGTACGTCGAAAACCTTATCGGCAACACGCCGCTGCTTGCCATACATTTTCATTACAAAGGTGAGCGCAGAACCATCTTTGCAAAGGCAGAACATCTTAATCTATCCGGAAGTATTAAAGATCGGATGGCGTTTCACATTCTAAGATCGGCTTATCGGGACGGCCTGATCCGCAAAGGCGACGTTATTGCCGAAGCAACGAGCGGTAATACGGGTATTTCTTTTGCGGCCATCGGCCACGCATTCGGCAACCCGGTGCATGTTTTTATGCCTGATTGGATGAGCAAAGAACGCATTTCGCTGATCAAGAGTTATGGTGCGGAAGTTACTTTGGTCAGCCGCGAACAAGGCGGGTTCATTGGCAGCATTGAGCTGGCAGACGCTCTCAAATACGAGCACGGCCGCGTTTTTTTACCGCATCAATTCTCGAATCTTGCGAATTGCGAAGCTCACTACCTGACGACCGGGCCCGAGATATGGAATCAGCTTGCGAAGGTTGGCTTTGAGCCTGACGCTTTTGTCGCCGGAGTCGGCACGGGCGGGACGATAATGGGCGTGGCAGCGTACTTCCGGGAAAAGGATCCGGACATCAAGCTCCATCCGCTTGAACCCGCGGAATCACCGACGCTGACATTAGGCCACAATTGCGGCAGCCATCGCATTCAAGGCATTTCGGACGAGTTCATACCTGCCATTTGCGATCTGAGCAAGCTGGACGAGATCATCAGCGTTTCGGACGGCGATTCGATATTAATGGCACAAAAACTTGCGGCACATCTGGGGCTCGCAGTTGGAATATCGTCGGGAGCGAACTTTCTGGGAGCTTTGACCGCACTTGAAAAGCTCGGCAAGGAAGCGATCGTAGCGACGGTGTTTCCCGACGACAACAAGAAATATCTCAGCACTGACCTGATCAGGGAAGAGCCCGTGGAGGACGGATATTTGTCGCCGGATATTGAACTATTTGGATATCAGACGATCGGCAGGATCGATCCTTCAGGCGTTTCGTTATCTGCTGAATAATAGCCTCTATCTCTTATTTCTTACTCTCCTTTTGCTTACTCGATAGATTTACCTTAAATTTACAAGGTAATTGTGAGCGAAACCCTTCACCCTACAGTGATGAAGTTCGGCGGGACATCGGTTGGCGATGTGGCGGCTTTTGAGCGCGTTTTTCAGGTTATTTCAACGCAATCGGACAAACAGCCGGTCGTGATCGTCTCGGCGATGACGAAGGTCACTGACGCACTGCTCGATGCGGTCGAGATCGCGAAAAAAGGTGATTTTGCCGCATCGTTTGCTTCGCTCGAACCGCACTTTGAACGCCATGTTGAGGTTTCAAAGCATTTCATTCCTGACGCTGTGCCGAATGCCTTTAGCGGCGAACTTGAATTCGCACGCGGCGAGCTTTCTGATCTGCTGATGCGCGTCTCGCGGCGATCGCTGCCGCTTGCGATGCTCAGGGACGCGATAGTGGCGTATGGTGAACAACTTTCGTCGCGGCTTTTGGCAGAAGTTTTGAAAGCGAAAGGCGTTAATGCAAGGCAAGTTGATGCTCGTCGGCTGATAGTGACCGACGACGAATACGGCGCGGCAACGCCACTGATCGACGAGACGAACGAACTTGTTAAGCTCGAACTCGAACCGCTTATCAACGAAGGCGAAGTGCCGATCTTGGGCGGTTTTATCGCGGCTAATCGCGGCGGCGAAACGACGACTTTGGGTCGCGGCGGTTCGGATTATTCGGCGGCGTTAGTCGCGGCCGCTCTGCACGCAGGTGAACTGCAGATCTGGACGGACGTTACCGGTGTGATGACGTGCGATCCGCGAATTTGCAGCGACGCACGCACGATACCGGTTCTCTCTTATGAAGAAGCGGCTGAGCTCGCATATTTCGGAGCGAAGGTCCTGCATCCGAAAACGATCAAACCGGCGGTCGATAACGCAATTCCTGTTCGCGTTTGTAACACTTTCGAGCCAAACGAAGTTGGCACGATGGTGCTTAGTCATTCGGACGAAGCTCCGAACAAGATCAAGTCGATCGCTCACAAGAAAAAGATCACGATCCTTCGCATCACGTCGGCACGAAAGCTTGGCAGCTACGGCTTTATGAGCGCTCTGTTTCAGGTGTTTGAGCGATACCGGACGGTGATCGACGTTATCTCGACCTCAGAAGTGTCTGTCGCGCTGACGCTCGACAACACTGCCGAGATGGATAAGATCGTTGCCGAACTGGAACGACTCGGTGAGGTCGAAGTAGAGGCCGGTTACGGAGTCATCTGCGTTGTCGGCGAAGGCCTGCGTGAGACGACCGGCCTCGCGTCGAGCGTTTTTTCAACGATCAATGACGTCAATGTCGCACTCATCTCGCACGGGGCTTCGAGCGTGAATCTAACGTTTGTGGTTAAAGAGGAATATGTTACGGATGTTATTTCAAAACTGCATTCTAGCTTTTTCAACTAGGCTTCTTAAAAACCATTTTACTTATGCAAAACTTATTTTCATTTATATGTAAGTCATTAGTTCTTTTAACTGCTCTTGTGTTGTCGGTATCTGTCAGCGCAAATTCTCAAACTTCCGTATCAATTACGACAACGCAGACAAGCGTATCAATCAATGTTGATAAGAAAGGGTTTTCCATCAATCAAACCTCATTGAAGTTTCCAATTTCAGTCCAGGACATAGAAAAGGTGTTGGGGAAGTCCAATCGTACTTTTGCCGGAGTTCAAAGGGTTTCGACTTGGGACGATTTGGGGCTCGTAGGTTATCAACAAAGTGATATAGATGGGTTTACCGAAATCGGTGTGATATTTAACATAGCTGAGAACAAGTTTGATTTCATGCCTAAAAGAACTTTTCAAGGACAGCTGACGGTGGATGGGGCAAAAATATCAAATAAAAGTACACGGACTTCGATAAATAAGACGAAAACAGGAGCTAAATTCGTCTCGCTGCCATTGATGTCGGCTTTAACTGAAGCTCAAACGGGGGAACAATACATGGTAATGTGGCAGGCGTCTGAAAGAGGAGCTGTTCCACTTGGTACGGTATTGCAAATTTCGATTTCAAAAGCGAAGTAAGTCTGATCGTATGGAATTATTTGAACTCACAAAATCTCTGATGTCGACCCCGTCCGTTTCGGGTAACGAGGAAGCGGTTGGTTTCTGGCTGCGCGATCATCTTGAACAGCTTGGCTGGACGGTCGAGCTTCAGAAGGTCAGCGAAAACCAGAACAATGTGATCGCATGGCTTAACGACACGCCGCGTGTTTGGTTTTCGACGCATATCGACACGGTGCCGCCGTTCATTCCGCCGACTGAGGATGATGAAAAGATATACGGCCGCGGTTCGTGCGATGCGAAAGGCATCATTGCCGCGCAGATAACAGCGGCAGAGAAACTGCGAAGCGAAGGCGTAAACGATATCGGCCTGCTTTATACGGTCGAGGAAGAGCGTTCGTCGGAAGGTGCGAGAGCGGTAAATAAACATCCGCTCGCCGCAAAGTGCGAGTATATGATCAACGGCGAGCCGACGGATAACGACCTTGCGATCGGTTCGAAAGGTTCATTTCGTTTGAAGATAAAAACGACTGGAAAAGCAGCTCATTCTGCTTATCCTGAGATCGGCGATTCGGCCATAGAAAAGCTGCTCGACATTCTCGAAGACGTTCGCCACACAAAATTTCCGAGCGACGATTTCTTTGGCGAGACGACCGTCAACATAGGCACTATCGAAGGCGGCGTGGCTATGAATGTTATTGCCCCTAAGGCGGAAGCAAGTTTGTTGATACGTCTGACCACACCGCGCGCACCTATCGAAGAAGCCCTGCGAAGCGTAGTCCGCGACCGCGGCGAGATCGAAGTTTTGTCGTGCAGCGAACCAGTAAAAATGATCGCTGTCGAAGGCTTTAATCAAAAAGTCGTGCGGTTCACGACCGACATTCCGTATTTAACCAACTGGGGCCAACCGCTGCTGCTTGGGCCGGGCTCGATACTCGTCGCGCACACAAAGGATGAGTTTGTTTTGAAGAAGGATTTGGAATTGTCTGTTAAGTTGTATGTTGAATTAGTCAAGCGTTTATTAACCACAGAGGACACTGAGAACACAGAGATTTAAATTCTATTTTTGCTCTTGCTCTCTATGTTCACTGTGGTGAAATAATTTTATGAAGATCGCACTTATTGGTTACGGAGCGATGGGCAAGCTCATCGGGAAATTTGCCGAAGAAAAAGGACACGAGATCTCGGTCATCGTTGATGACGCTGACGCTGGGCTGTCGGCTGCTGAATTGGCAGAGAAGATAAAAGGCGTTGATGTAGCGATAGATTTTACGGTTGCAGACGCAGTGCGGCGAAATGTCGAAGCCTGCGTTGCTGCGAGCGTGCCGCTTGTCGAGGGAACAACAGGTTGGAACGATCAACGCGAAGAGATCGAGCGTATTGTCCGCGAAGGAATGGGAGCGTTCGTTTTCGGAGCCAATTTTTCTATCGGCGTCAATCTTTTTTATCGTATTGCTGCTCACGCGGCTGAACTTTTTTCTAAATTCAGCGAATACGAGACCTTTATCGAAGAACAGCACCATTCACGAAAAAAAGACGCCCCGAGCGGCACGGCTTTGAAACTCAAAGATGTTGTGTCAAATCATATCAAGGTTGGCGACATTGCTGCGACACGTGCGGGTAACATTCCAGGAACACATCGCGTAGGCTTTGATGGTCCGGCTGATCAGATACTTCTTGAACATACGGCTCGCTCACGTGAAGGCTTTGCTCTCGGAGCGATAATGGCCGCGGAATGGGCCGTCGGAAAAAAGGGATCTTATGAATTCAGCGATGTGATGGATGAAATGCTAAGAAAATGAAACCACAGATAAACACAGATGGACACAGATAAAGAAAATCATTTTTCTTCACTTATTGATCCAACTCGGCGGTTTCCAAGTTTTGGTGAAATCAATCCAATTACTGAAAAAATAATTGGTTGTGCATATGTAGTGAGTAATAGTTTGGGGGCAGGCTTCTTGGAAAAAGTTTATGAGAACGCCCTGGTGCATGAACTTCGCAAGGCGGGATTGATCACAGCTCAACAACATCCGATAAATGTGATGTATGACAATGTTGAAGTTGGTTATTTTGAAGCCGATATCGTTGTTGAAGGACTAGTTTTGGTTGAATTGAAAGCAGTTCGCGGTCTCGACGACGTACATTTTGCGCAATGCATGAACTATCTTCGGGCCACTGGGCTTCGCGTCTGCTTGTTGATTAACTTTGCGACACCAAAGATACAAATCAAACGTATCGCCCTTTGACCAAAACATCTGTGTCCATCCGCGTTCATCTGTGGTTATTTTTGTGAAACCTAGAATCAAGATCTGCTGCATTGCAAACGAACAAGAAGCGGCTGATGCGATCTCATTTGGAGCATCAGCAATTGGCCTCGTCGGTGAAATGCCTTCCGGGCCTGGACCGATCTCGGATGAAGAAATCTATGCGATCGCACAATCCGTGCCGCCGCCGATAGCGACATTTTTGCTAACAAGCCAACAAACCGCCCAAGCCATCATTGACCATCACCACCGCACGAAGACGAACACTATCCAGATCGTCGATGAACTGCTTGAGCGCGATTATGCGACGATTCGTCACGAGCTCCCACATATTAAATTAGTGCAGGTAATTCACGTTGTCGGAGACGAATCAGTCGATGAAGCCGCTGAGCTGGCTGAGTCTGTTGATGCCATTTTGCTCGACAGCGGCAATCCTAAACTTGAGGTGAAAGAACTTGGCGGAACCGGTCGAAGGCATGACTGGCGTTTAAGCAGGAAGATCGTTGAGACTTGCGGCAAGCCTGTCTTTCTTGCAGGCGGACTGAATGCAGAAAATGTTCGCGAAGCCATCGACATCGTGCAGCCGTTCGGCCTTGATCTGTGTTCTGGAGTGCGACGAGACGGAAAATTAGATCTTGCGAGGCTCGCGTCCTTTTTCGAGGCTGTGAACACGGTCTGACATCTGTGCTAATCTGTGTTGTCGGGGGCCACTAAATTATGACGATGAAACTTGACTGGATGCGGGGTTGCGCGACCGCTTTGGTGACGCCGTTCAAAAAGGACGGGTCGATCGATGGTGACTGTTTTACAAAGCTAGTTGAACGGCAAGTCAAGAACGGAGTTAAGCTGCTTGTTCCTTGTGGTACTACTGGCGAGAACGTAACGCTCGACGAGGACGAACTCGCGGAGGTAATACGAACGACAGTTGTTGTCGCCAAACGGCTTAAGGCGCATGTGATCGCGGGTTCTGGTACAAACAACACTGCAAATGCAATAGAGCGAACACGAAAGGCACGCGAGGTCGGGGCCGACGCTGCGCTTATTGTCGCGCCGTATTACAACAAGCCTACGCAAGAGGGAATGTTTGCGCATTTTGCTGAGATCGCAAAGAGCGTGAAAGGTTTTCCGATAATGCTGTACAATGTGCCGTCGCGCACGAGCTGTAACATTTCAGCAGAGACAACAATACGACTGGCCGAAAAATTTGAGAACATCGTTGCTACCAAAGAAGCATCGGGAAACTATTCGCAGGTGATGGAAATTTTGAAATACAGGCCGAAAAACTTCAAGGTTTTTTCGGGTGACGATGCCGCGACGCTGCCGCTGATCTCGCTCGGCGCGGACGGACTTGTGTCTGTTATTGCGAACGAGTTACCAAAGGAAACTTCGAAAATGGTCGATCACGCACTCAATGGTTCGTTTCATTTTGCCCGCAAGATCAATTACCGCTTACTTGAGTTAATGGAGGCAAACTTTGTCGAAGCGTCACCGGCTCCATGTAAATTTGTGATGAAGGAAATGGGCCTGTGCGAAGAAAATCTTCGGCTTCCACTCGTTCCGGTTCGGGCCGAAACTCGGGCAGTGCTTAAAAGAATAATAAAGGAGATGAAATTGGCATGAACATATTTCAGAAGATTGCAGTCTTTATGGTTCGACTTCTTGGATGTGTATTTTTACTGTTTGGGGTCAATGGTTTTGTTTACACCGCGATGCTCGCGATTTCACCGATGTTTAAGCTCGAAGGATTTGACGCTTCCCAAGGAATAATTTCCGGTGCCTTTTATTTTGTATTGGGACTTGGCTTGGTTTTGTTCAACAAACCTATTGGCAAAGTGATTGGAAGTGGACTGGATGATGCAGTTTGACGAGCTAAAAAGGCCGGGCGGCACAGATGGCGGCGTGATCGAGTTTATTGTCGGACTTGTGATGACGATCTCCGGCGCATATATGCTCATCAGCCGCGTCGTCGTCGCAAGCGGTTTTTGGAATTGGGGCGGTTACAATTCATTCGGCTTCTCGCTCATCCCGCTCATTTTCGGCATCGCTTTTGTATTCTTTAACGGCAGATCGGTCGTTGGTTGGATATTGATCTTTGTGAGCATCATTTTTATCGCTTCTGGGATTCTGATGAATCTACAAATATACTTTCAGCCGACAAGTCTTTTTAATACGGTAATTATGTTGGTGCTGTTTGCCGGCGGCATCGGTTTGATCGCGAGGGCGGTTGTCATCGCACGAGATTAAAAAATTGTGAGCTTACGAGATCAAATAGAAGAGTTATTTGCGAAAACGGAATTTACTTCCGAAGACCGCGAGGTTTATGAGAATTTCAAAACCTCATTGAGACGGGGTGATATTCGAGCAGCGGAAAAAGATGCCGACGGAAATTGGCATGCCAATTCGTGGGTCAAGCAGGGGATTTTGCTCGGGTTTCGGATGGGCAAGATGGTCGAGATGTCGAAGCCGACCGAGACGTTCCGGTTCTTTGATAAAGACACATTTCCACTGCGGCCGATGACCATCGAAGACGGCGTACGCATTGTCATGGGCGGCTCGGCGATTCGTGACGGCAGCTATGTTGCACCGAGCGTAGTTGTTGTTCCACCTGCATATATCAATGTTGGAGCGTACGTCGATGAAGGAACAATGGTCGATTCACACGCGTTGGTTGGCTCGTGCGCGCAGATCGGCAAGCGTGTGCATCTTTCTGCCGCCGCGCAGATCGGCGGTGTGCTCGAACCTGTCGGTGCGGTGCCTGTCATCATCGAGGACGACGTTTTGGTCGGCGGCAACACGGGCGTTTATGAAGGCACAATCGTTCGCGAACACGCCGTTCTGGCGTCCGGCGTGATACTTACCCGTTCGACACCCGTATTCGATCTGCCAAACGGCCGCGTTATCAAATCCGAAGGCAAGAAGCCGCTCGAAATACCCGCCGGAGCAGTCGTCGTGCAAGGTTCACGAGCGGTATCAAGCGGTTTTGGCAAAGACAATGGCCTCTCGATCTACTGCCCGATCATAGTTAAATATCGCGACGAAAAGACAGACGCCTCAACGAGGTTAGAAGATTACTTGAGATGAGCTACTTTTCATGACGAAACAATTGTCATTTCTTCTTATATCAGCAGTCTTTGGTCTGATTTCATGCTCCGAAAGCCATACACATCAAGATTTTATTAACAAAACTGCAAGTCAAGCCAATTCGTTGGCAACATCTAACAAGAAACACGAACTTTGGTCGTTTATCCGTGGAGCGTGGGAAGGTAGGTGCTATGCACAGCAAGCTGATGGTCGAGAAATAGTAACGTTTGGAGATGATGCTCGTATTGAGTTTAGATCGGTTTCCGAGGAAGCGGAATTCGATGCATCTGAGCACGGCCTTTACGAAATTGTCGGCGAAGAGAAAATAAAACTTTATTACTTGGCGGCGGGTGATTTTGTGACTGTTAAGAAAATCAACTACGACAAGATCGAATTTGAAGGTCTCGATGCCCCAATATATGCTGGATGCGAATTTAGCCGATTGATGGAAACCGATGAATAACCACTTTTCAAACTCAAATCTCACCGATCGGGCTCGCCAAACGATGATCGAAAACGGCTTCGAGCCGGAATTTCCGGCCAGTGTTTTGGATCAGTTAGACCAGATAAAAAATGCCGGTGAGCCTGCAACAGATGATTCGGTTAAAGATCTGCGTTCCCTGTTGTGGTCGTCTATTGATAATGCGAGCTCGCGCGATCTCGATCAGATCGAGTGGGCGGAGCAACTTGATAATGGCGATATTCGCGTGCTTGTCGGCATTGCTGATGTTGACTCCCTTGTCACAAAAGGCTCACCGCTCGATAAACACGCCGAACAGAACACCGTCACCGTTTATACCGAAAGCAAAATATTCCCGATGCTTCCAGTTGAGATATCGACCAATATGACCTCGTTGAATGAGGGCGTCGATCGGCTCGCGATAGTTGCCGATATGACGGTCAAGGAAAACGGCGATGTGCCGGAAAGCACGTTTTACAGAGCATTGGTTCGCAACCAGGCAAAATGTGCTTACGAAGATATCGGAGAATGGCTGGATCAGGGCGGCGAGATGCCCGAAGCGTTGCAGCGAACGCCTGGTTTAGCGGAACAGATCGAACTACAGCGACAAGCCGCTTTGCGTTTGCATGCTTATCGTCAGGCTAAGGGCGCGCTTGAATTTGAGTCAATAGAGTCTTCAGCAGTTGTTGAGAATGGCGAGATCAAAGGCATTGTCTCGGTCCAAACAAATGCGGCACGCAAGCTCATCGAAAATTTTATGGTTGCCGCTAATGTTGAGATGGCCGAGTTTCTTGAAGCACGCGGCTCGGTCTCGCTTCGCCGCGTGGTCAAAACGCCTGAGCGGTGGGACGGTATCGTGCGCATCGCTGCCGAGTATGGTGAACATTTGCCAGAACAACCCGATCAACCTTCTCTGGCAGCTTTTCTTGAAAAACGCCGTGCAGCCGACCCTGAACATTTTCCTGATCTATCCTTGTCTATCGTCAAACTCATCGGCAGCGGTGAATATGTCGTCGAGCGTCCCGGCGAAGACACTGGCGGGCACTTTGGCCTGGCGGTCCGTGATTATGCACATTCTACGGCTCCGAATCGCAGGTTTACAGACATCGTTGTACAGCGCCTTGTAAAAGCAGTTATCGCGAATCAGCCTACGCCATACTCTGTCGATGAACTAGAAGCCATTGCCGAGCACTGCAACGAGCAAGAACGGGCTGCCCGCAAAGTCGAGCGTAAAATGCGAAAGGTCGTTGCGGCGACCGTGATGCAGCGGCACATTGGCGAATCGTTTGATGCCATTGTCACCGGTATCACGCCAAGCGGGACGTTTGCCCGCATTTTGCGGCCGCCTGTCGATGGACGTATCGAGCAAGGCGAGCACGGACTAAACGTAGGCGAAAAAGTGAACGTCAAACTACTTTCCGCTGATCCGCGCAGCGGTTTTATAGATTTTGCGGCTCATCGATAAATCTTCGGAGTTTAATCTCACCGCCAAATTGTCTAAGATAGAATTAGAGGTAATTGTAAAATGGCCGAAAACGAAGGCGAAAAAGACAAAAAACACGGGCTGAAAGAGACCATTACCGGTTTCGGGCAAAAGATAATCGGCGAGATTGAGACGCTTGCAGGCGTAGTTAACGCAGATCCTCTGGCACAAGCCGAAGGTGAATTTAATGTCGAGGTCGGCACGGTTCGCGAGGACCTCGAAGAAAGCGGAGTTAAAGAAGAAAAAGAGCAATGATGCCTGTTCAGCGAGTTGAGAATTTTGTTTTGCCGCGGAGAATGCAGGGCCTTCAGCCGACACTGATTCGGCAGTTCTTTGAACGCGCTTTGCCGGACAGTATCAATTTTGGACTCGGCGAACCCGATCTGCCGACGCCGCAATTCCTGCGTGACGAAGCCGCTCGTGTCACGCGCGACGAACAGAACGGCTACACGTCGCATCCAGGCATTCCCGCTTTGCGTGACAAGATCGCCGAGCAATACCCTCACCTGAATTTGCCGCGATCCTGTGTTGTCGTGACCTGCGGATCTCAGGAAGCTATGACCGCCGCGTTTATGTGCATCGTGGACGAAGGCGACGAGGTGCTTGTGCCAAACCCAAGCTTTCCGGCTTATGATGCGTGCGTGAAGATCGCACAGGGAAAGCCGGTCTATTATCGTCTGCCGGCTGATAAAGATTTCGCATTTGATATCGAAGAATTTAAGGCGGGCATTACACCCAAAACTAAAGCCGCAGTTGTTATCTCGCCGTCAAACCCAACCGGTAAGATATTGACGGCTGACAATCTAAAACAGATCGCCGACGCGCTGAAAGGCACTGGTATTTATCTTATTTCAGATGAGATCTATAGCGACCTTTACTTTGGCGAGCGTCCGCATTCGGCGTCGGAATATTATGACAAAACTGTCATTGTCAGCGGGTTGTCAAAATCGCTTTCGATGACCGGCTGGCGTCTTGGTTGGGCGGCAAGTTCTGACGCCGATATCATGAACGCCATTCAGGTGCTGCACGGTTTTTTGACGGTTTGCACATCGACGATCACGCAAAAGGCTTCGCTGCTTGGCTGGACCGCCGAAGCCGAAGGCGCCAAGAAAAACGCACGCGACATTTACAAAAAACGCGGCGAATTTATGGTCGATCTGCTGGATAAGGAATTGGGTTTGCACGCCACATCACCGGAAGGTGCGTTTTACACAATGCTCGATGTTCGCTCGCTTGGTGACGATCTTGAGATCGCAGAAAAATGTCTGCAAAATCGCGTGGTCACGGTGCCGGGCGTGGCTTTTGGTGACGAGGCAAAAGGTTTTTTGAGAATTTCGTTTTGTAATACAGAAGAAAGGATGGCTGAGGGTGTCAAACGAATGAGGGACGCCTTAAAGGCCTAGGTAAATAGTAAGGAAAGTGAAAAAGTATAGAGTTGGAATTTTGGGTGCGACAGGCACCGTTGGACAGCGTTTTGCTCAGCTTTTGGAAGGGCATCCGCAATTTCAGATCACCGCGATGGCGGCGTCGGATCGTTCGGCAGGGAAGCCGTATTCTGAGGCCTGCGCGTGGAAGTTGGCCGGGGCGATCCCTGAATCGGTTCGCGATATCGTCGTGTCTCCGATCGAGCCGCCGCTCGATTGCGATCTCGTGTTTTCGAGTTTGCCTTCGTCGGTTGCTCGTGAAACAGAAGAGTCTTTCGCGCGTGCGGGTTATCCGGTGATCAGCAATTCGTCTAGCTATCGCATGGATGAGGACGTTCCGCTGTTGATCGCGGAGATCAATCCCGACCACGTCGGCCTCATCGAAACCCAGCGGGCAAATCGCGGTTTTACAAAAGGATTTATCGTGACCAATCCAAATTGTGCCGTGGCGAGTTTTGCTCCGCCGCTTGCGGCCCTGCATCGAAAGTTTGGCATTGAGGCAGTTATCCTGACGACCTTTCAGGCAATATCGGGTGCCGGTTATCCCGGCGTTGCGTCGCTCGACATTATGGACAATGTCATTCCGTACATCGCCGGCGAGGAGCCAAAGGTCGAGATCGAGGCGCAGAAAATAATTGGTGGGTTTGCCGACGGAGCGATCATAAAGGCTGATTTTCCTGTCTCGGCACAGTGCTTTCGAGTGAATGTGATCGATGGCCACATGGTGTCGGTTCGCGTGAAACTGAAAAATAAGGGGACGCTTGAAGAAGTGATCGACGCTATGAGGACATTCCCGTCACTCGATCTGCACTCGGCACCGAAACATTTCATGGAAGTCACTGATGAGCCTTCGCGTCCGCAAACGCGGCTCGATCGCGACAACGGCAACGGAATGACGATCACAGTCGGGCGTGTTTTCCCTGACAATATCTTTGATTATCGCTTTGTTGCGTTGAGTCATAACACGCTGCGCGGTGCGGCAGGATGTGCGGTTTTGAACGCCGAGTTGCTGATCTCAAAGGGAATTATTTAGCCACGAATGGCACGAATATCACAAATAAAAAGATCTGTTAATTCGTGTTCATTTGTGTCATTCGTGGCAAAAAACAAATGATTGAACGCTACACATTGCCCGAAATGGGAGCTGTCTGGTCGCAGCAGAATAAGTTTCAAAAATGGCTCAATGTCGAGATCGCTGTTTGCGAAGTTCATGCCGAAGACGGAACTATTCCCACAGACGCACTTGCTGAGATCAAGGCAAAAGCTGCTTTCACCGTTGAACGTATCAGCGAGATCGAGAAAACGACAGATCACGACGTGATCGCGTTCACAACCAATCTTGCTGAGAACATCGGTGAGTCTGCTCGATTCGTTCATTACGGACTGACTTCAAGTGACGTGGTCGATAATGCAAACGCGTTGCTGCTCAAATAATCGTGCGACATGTTGCTTGCCAGGACAGACACA
>CAZGSC010000081.1:0-15146 GCA_964528325.1 uncultured Chloracidobacterium sp.
AAGCGCAAAAACGCAGCGGTCACAAACTCGTTCTCGACGAAGCGATCAGCCTGCCGGATCGCAGGCCGATCGACATGATCGCACTTGATGAAGCCCTTCAAAGCTTGGAAAAAATCGATCCGCGTCAGGCAAAAATTGTCGAGCTAAGATTTTTTGGCGGACTTTCGATCGAAGAGACCGCTTATATTTTGAAGATCGGCGAATCCACCGTCCGTCGTGAGTGGACATTTGCAAAAGCATGGTTTCAACGTGAACTCGGCGGCCGCCCCAATTGAAAAAACCGCAAATGGCAAAACTGAATTGGAAACAAGTAAAAGACGTTTTCGCCGAAGCGCTGGAACAGAGTGACGATTCAAGGCTGGAATTTCTCAAGAATAAATGTAATGGTGACGGCCTTCTGTTTGACGAGGTCAGTTCTTTACTCGCGGCATCGAGTGAGCCGGAGAATCTGATCGAAAACAATGTCATCGACCTCGCTTTAAAGGTCGGAGCTCAGGAAAACGATCGCGCGGAGCAGCATTTTGGACCTTATAAAATATTGCGCGAGATCGGTAGTGGCGGAATGGGTTCGGTGTTTTTAGCGACGCGCGACGATGGCGAGTTTTCAATGCAGGCCGCGCTAAAGATCGTCCGTCAATCTGTCGCCGACCGCGAAATTATCGCCCGATTCAAACGCGAACGGCAGATACTTGCAAATCTCCATCATCCGAATATTGCTGTCCTTTATGACGGCGGCGTCAGTAATAAAGGCGAGCCATTTCTGGCAATGGAATACGTCGATGGCGAAACGCTTACCGACTATGCCGAAAAGCACCGTTTATCCATACCCGAGAAATTGAATCTTTTTTTGAAGATATGTTCGGCGGTTTCTTACTCGCATAGAAATTTGGTTATTCATCGCGATATCAAGCCTTCCAACATTCTTGTTACAAACGAAGGCGAGCCGAAACTGTTGGATTTTGGTTTGGCAAAAGCGTTCGAGTCCGATACGTCAAAGACACAAACCGCATTTCGCGCTTTTACGCCTGCCTACGCATCGCCCGAACAAATTCTGGGGCAAAACATTACGACGGCCAGTGATATATATTCGCTTGGCGTCGTTTTTTACGAATTGCTGTGCGGAGTAAAACCACTGAATTTTGACAATAAAAGTTATGAAGAAATTATCAAAACAGTCACGCAATCCGCACCGCCGCTGCCGTCGTCAAATCCGCGATCTGTGGAAATCGATCCGCAATTGAAAGGCGATCTCGATAATATTGCCCTGACCGCATTACGAAAAGAACCTGAACGCCGGTTCAAAACCGTCGAGGATTTTGCCGAAGACATTAGGCGCCATTTGGCCGGGCTTCCAATTTCTGCCAGACCAAACACGACAGGTTATATCGCCGGAAAATTTATTCAAAGAAACAAGATCGCTGTCGCTGCTGCGACGCTGATAATTATTTCTCTCGTAACAGGCCTTGCGTTTTCGTTGTGGCAGGCGGAGCGGGCGCGAAAGGAGCGTGACCGTGCGGAAAAGCGTTTTCAGGACGTTCGACAGCTTTCAAATTCGTTGCTCTTCGAAATATCTCCAAAGATCGAGCGACTGCCCGGTTCGATCGAGGCTCGCGAATTATTGGTTCAAAACGCTTTGCAATATTTGGATAGTTTAAGTGCTGAATCGCAAAATGACTTCGCCCTAAATGCGGAACTCGCATCGGCTTATGAAAAGGTAGGCGATCTCCAGGGAAATGTCGATAAACCAAATCTGGGCGATTTCGCTGGAGCTGTTACAAGCCTAAATAAGGCCAGGACCATCCGCGAGTTATTACCTTATGAAGTAAATAATCTATTGCGTCTGGCTCAAAATCTGAGGATCACAAGCCAGATCCGTAACCGGCAAAATGACGTAAAGGGCTCACTGGGCGATGCGGAGCGGGCAAAAGAGATTTTCACCGACCTCGTTTCGCAATCGCCTGATTCTTTTGATCTGCGTATAGCATCGATTGAGGCAAAGATCGAGCACGGTCAAGTGTACGCATACAATAATCACTACGCTGAGGGCATTCCACTTTTTCAGGACGCTGTTGATGAGCTTGAAAAGATCGACCAGAATCAACAAAAAACGCGTCAGCTAATGGCAAAAGTTTATGCGTATCTAGGCAACGCTCTGTCGTGGGACGGTCAGCAACAAACGGCAGAGGCCAAAATGGCTAAAGCATTGTCTGTTGCGGAAAGGCTTGGATCGGAATTTCCCAATGATTCCGAGATACAGACAAGTGTCTGGCAGGTTTACACGTTGGCAAGCAGCATTTACGAAGGCACGCAGGATGATCGCGCGTTAGATCTTGCAAGACGCGCTTTAATGACCGCAGCTAAAGCGGCCAAAGCTGACAAAGCCGATTCCCAGGCGATCTACAACTTGGCGCGCGCTTATTCTCGGATAGGAATAACGTTTGCAAATGTTGGGAAACTTCCAGATGCGACGGCAAACCTACAAAGATCTGAGGAAATATTCAATGACCTGATTCAAAAAGAAAACAAGAATGTCATATATCAACGCGACCTCGCAAAACTCTATGTGAGGATGGGAGATACGAGTGAAAAGCGCCGCGACCTGCATGATGCATTATTGAAATATCAGAACTCTGCCGTGATCTTTGAGAAGATCGCCAATGGAGATGAGCTGAACACGTTGGCTCGCCGAGACCTTGCACAATCGCTGCGAAGCGTCGGCAAGATGCAGATCGGTTTGTCAGAAATATCCGCTGCAAGGATCACCCTACAAAGGGCAAAGCAGATACTCGATGAGCTTAAGGGAATGAATGCTATTGGCGGTTACGATAAACAGTTGGTTGATGATGTCGAAAAGGCACTAAATTCTATCTAACTCTGGGTAACATTCCGTAGGTCGGGTTCACCGGTGCGGCCAGTTGCAACTTCTACTCACATCTGGGATCCGCATGCCTTCAATAAGGGCTCTTATATGATTCAAATCATATTTTTCTACAGTGGTGCGCTCGTAAAATTGTAACAATCGTACGATCGAGGCTCGCAATTGGTTTTTAACGATCGCCGTAATTATGCAGGCCAAGGGTAAGAGCCGTGCTTCCTGCGGAGGGTTTTGCGCAGGACTCATGCCAATTTATGAAGAGTGGCTTTGCAAACCAAAAAGCGAACAAACAGGAGGCAAGCGGACCACCTGCCATCAATGATCCCGCACTAGATAAAACCCGTATCCGCAAACCAAGGACCAGCCGCTGGCGAGCGATAACTCTCATCACTCTTAATTTGCTGATGATCGCACACATTATTCAGTGGCGTTTCATGGGGCAGACGATCTCGCCAATTGAGCCTGCTGAGGCCATGTACACACTTCAACGTGGAGCGATAAACGCAGGATTCATCTTCTTTTCTCTGGCGATCTTAACAACGCTTGTTTTTGGGCGTTTTTTTTGCGGCTGGGGATGTCACATGGTCGCCCTTCAGGATCTCTGTGGATGGCTGTTAAAGAAATTCGGCCTGAGGCCAAAACCGTTTCGCTCGCGGCTGCTGGTTTTTGTCCCGCTCTTTGCCGCTCTGTATATGTTCGTATGGCCAACGGCGATTCGATTGTTCGCCAAGCCTAAAAACGAGCCTCTAATTCCTCAATTTACTAACCATCTGGTTACTACCGACTTTTGGGCGACATTTCCTCCTGTCGCAGTTGCCATACCTTTCCTTTTCATCTGCGGATTCATGACCGTTTATTTTTTGGGGGCGAAGGGTTTTTGCACCTACGCCTGTCCTTACGGCGGTTTCTATAGTCTTATAGACAAGCTGTCACTTGGAAAGATCCGCGTCACTGATGCCTGCGATCAATGCGGACATTGCACAGCAGTCTGCACCTCTAACGTCAGGGTCCACACCGAGGTGAAGCAATTCGGAATGGTCGTCGATCCGAGCTGTCATAGAGCCATGGATTGCATTAGCGTCTGTCCGCAGGACGCTTTGTATCTTGGTTTCGGCAAGCCGTCGATCGCTGTTCCTAAATCGAAAGCCGGCAGGAGATCCTATTCGCTGACCTGGCCCGAAGAGCTGTTTGGAGCAGCCGTTTTTTTGGTAAGTTATTTCGCCGTTTGGGACGCCTATCAACTCGTGCCCATGTTGATGGCACTTGGAATTGCCTTGATCACCACTTATCTCGCTCTGAGGACTCTGAGGTTGTTCCAGGTCAGAGATTTGTCTTTCTATCGTTTTAGGTTAAAGTCCTCCGGAAAAATCAGGAAAGCAGGATGGGCATTTTTTGGTTTTGCCGTGTTGTGGATCGGCCTAAATATTCATAGCGGATGGGTTCGCTATAACGAAAGGGCAGGTACGATCGCATTTGAAAGCCTTCAGATACCTGATGAGTTGGCGCTTGCGCAATCGAACCCGAGGCAATGGCTCAACTCGGCAGATCAAAAGAATGTTGCCAACGGAAAAGACCATTTTAACACCGCCGCAAATGTCGGTTTGTTTGTGAATAACAAGGCTCTGCCAAAGCAAGCGTGGCTTGAATATCTCTCCGGCAACACCGAACGAGCCGTTCAATTGCTCGACACGGCCTCAGACCGTAGTCAGGGGCAGTCCAAGGCCCTGAGCCTTTATTATCGCGGCGCGATCCTGAACCGTCTGGGTCGTTACAACGATGCTTTGGCAAATCTCGATCAGGCTTTAGCGGAAAGTCCCGACCTGATCCTCGCTCATGAGGAAAAAGGCGAATCACTTTGGCAACTTGGCCGCCTCCAAGAAGCCGTTCAGGAGTGGAGCGATACAGTTCACGAAAAACAAGGCTTGGTTCTGACGAATGCTATGCTTGCAGGCGCCGCCGCATTGCTGGGCGACTCGAAAAAGTCGATCGCATATGAAGACCAAGCTGACAAGTTCACTCCCAACGATCCCTACTTTCACTGGATGGTCGGCCTTCGTCTGCAAAACGTCGGGATGAACGGCCTAGCCGAAAACCACTTTCAGCTAGCCATGCAACTTGATCCAAAATTTAGGGCACGTCGAAATTCGAACTCTGAGAGTCGGCATTAACAAAATCTTGCATACGAAGCTCCTTGCAGGCTTTCCGATTCCGGCGCCATATTTCTCGGTGATCATCTCGACACCTACCATTTGATTCGCAACACACAAAAGCGATCACATACTTTCCGGAAATCCCCCAATAGCGTCGGTTTATATGATTCAAATCATATTTCCCCATATAGGCGCACTCATAGAATTAAAACTGACCCTTTGCCGTGTTCCTAAAGCTGATCGTTCGGCGGCAACGAACCTACAATCGAACGCGAGTTCAGCGGCACGATGGTTGCAAGGTTCGGCGTGACGAAGTAACCGTACGCAGGTAATTAGTGATGGTTTGTGAAAATATCCGCACTCAGGTGTGAATATTTTCAGAGTTCGATTGAGATTGAACGGAATGTTACCGCTTAAGATCCACGTCCCAGACGTGAATTACCATCAAAACCTCATTTCATGCCAGGTGGCGTGCCCCGTGCATACCGATGCTCGCGGATATGTGCGCGCGATCGCGGATGGGCGCTTTGAAGAAGCTTATCTGATCGCTCGCGGGCCAAACCCCTTTGCTTCGATCTGCGGCCGAATTTGTGGTGCTCCCTGCGAGATAGCCTGCCGCCGCGGAAAAATTCCAAAAGTAAATGATGACGGTATGTTCGTCGGGCAGGACCGTCCTATAGCGATTCGCGCGCTGAAGCGATTTGCCTGCGATCAATTCGGGCCTGAGACGAGGCCTACAAACGAAGTTCTGGCGTCGATCAGGAATTTCATCCCGCCAGTCGCCGCAGATGCTGAGGAAATGGCGGCTCTCCTAAGGTCCTCGATCAACGGTTCGGTTGAAAAGGGCGGCGGCAAAAAGATCGCGATCATCGGGGCCGGACCGGCGGGACTATCGGCCGCTCATGATCTTGCTCTGATGGGTTTCAAGCCGGTGGTGTTCGAGATAGAACCGGTTGCGGCGGGAATGCTGGCGGTGGGCGTTCCGGCTTATCGGCTTCCACGGGAGCTTATCGAAAAAGAAGTAGCAGTGATCGAGGCTCTCGGCGTGGAGATCCGCTGCGGGGTTAAAGTCGGTGAGGATATTTCATTTGCCGAGCTAAGAGAAGATTTTGCCGCTGTGATCATCGCCGTCGGAGCCAAATCGTCGCGCGGCCTCGGTTTGACCGGCGAAAGCGGCCCGGGAGTGATCGGCGGCGTCGATCTTCTCCGCGCAGTATCACTTGGTGAAGAGCTCGATATGGGACGAGAGATCGTCGTCATCGGCGGCGGCAACGTTGCATATGACGTCGCGAGGTCGGTCGTCCGTCAGATCGCTTTTGACACCGCACGCACTGCCGCACGATTGTCTGAGACCGCAAACGTCCACCTCGTATCGCTCGAAGGCGCAGAGGAAATGCCCGCTGACACGATCGAGATCGTCGAAGGCGACGAGGAAGGCATCAGGCGGAGCAACGGCTGGGGCCCGACCGAGGTGTTACGCGACGAAAATGGTGATGTAACCGGGGTTGCGTTTCGCAGGTGCCTGCGAGTTTATGACGAAGATCGGAAATTCTCTCCTCTATACGATGATGAGGAAACAAAGGTAATTCCATGTGACACAGTGCTTCTTGCAGTCGGGCAGGCTCCAGCACTTTCATTTTTGGAGAATGGCGGACAGGACGTCGAACGAATGCGTGGGGACTGGCTCAAGGTTGATGCTGGCACACTACAAACCACTGCGAAAGGAGTTTTTGTCGCAGGCGATCTCGCCCACGGAACGCGTTTGCTGATCGATGCTGTCGCCTCTGGCAAGGCAGCGGCGCGTTCCGTTTATCAATATCTGACCGGAAGACCCCTTGAACACGAACTCGTAAAAACCCACGTAGTTCTCGATCGTTACAGGCGTGAGCGCGGGTACGAATCGATCCGACGTGTCGAGGTTCCGACGATCGAACCGTCCGAGCGTTTGGAACATCCCGAAAACGTCGTCGAGATCGGCTACAGCAAAGAGGAAGCTATGCGCGAAGCTTCTCGGTGTCTGGATTGCGGTGTCACACCGGTGTTTGACGGCAGCCGGTGCGTGCTGTGCGGCGGCTGCGCCGATGTCTGTCCCACGGAATGTTTGAAGCTTATCTCACTCGACAATCTCGAGTTTGACACCGATGTAGGACAAATGATCGATTCATCGATCGGCAATGATGTTGAACTTGGCGAAAACTCGGCGATCTTAAAAGACGAGGACCGCTGCATCCGCTGCGCACTGTGCGCGATCCGTTGCCCGGTAGATGCGATCTCAATGGAAAGAGTCACATTTTTAACAAATTGGAGTTCTGTATGACGACACACCCAGGTGAAAAACATTCACGATTTGATCCGGAACCGATGCCGCGACGCGATTTTCTCGGTTTGGCCGCACTGGGATCGATGGCAGCGGCAATTGCGCTATCCATATTCGGAATGTTGAAACTGCCCAAAGCGGCCGTGTCGGCTTCGCCGGCCAAAAAATTTAACGTTGCTCTACCGGACACGCTTCCAGAGGGTGAAGCCTTTATACCCCCTGGAAGAAACGTTGCCGTTTTTCGGGATGCCGAAGGCGTATTTGCGATCTCGACCGTTTGCACCCATTTGGGCTGTATTGTCAAAGCAAGCGCAGCTGGCTTTGATTGTCCGTGCCACGGTTCCGGATTTCAGAAAGATGGAACCGTTAGGAAAGGCCCTGCTCCGAAGGCTCTGCCATGGCTGAAAGTCGCAAAGAACGGCTCCGTAATTACCATCGACGAGGAAACGAAAGTTAAGACCGGAACAAAGGTGTAGATCATGAAAGCAGAAGGCTATTCAGCATTACACGAATTTTGGATCAATCTGCGAGCCATCCCGAACCATGTTTACCGGGCAATGTTTCGCGGCGGGCCGCCAAAGACCGATCGCACAAGGTCGTCGTTTATTTTCGGCAATGTCTTTCTCCATCTGCACTCAGTCCGCACACACCTTTGGAGCCTGCGTTGGAGCACGACGATGGGACTCGGCATCATGACGACCGCGGCGTTTTTCATAACACTGGTCACGGGCATCCTGCTGATGTTTTATTACAAGCCGTATACAGACGTCGCTTATCAATCGATCAAGGACATTCATTTCATCGTGCCAACGGGACGGTTCATGCGGAACATTCACCGCTGGGCGGCCAATGTAATGGTAGTCGCTGTGATTCTGCATATGGCAAGGGCGTTTTACACCGCCGCATATCGTAAACCGCGCGAATTCAACTGGTTTATCGGCTGGGGTTTGTTGGTTGCGACATTGGGCCTTTCATTCACTGGTTATCTGCTGCCGTGGGACCAACTTGCCTACTGGGCGATCACTATAGGTGCCAACATTGCCCAATCCCCGCGTGAGATAACCGATGCTCTGAATATTACTCAATGGGCAGACATCGGCGGGCTGCAGCGGGAGATCCTGCTTGGCGCAGATAAGGTCGGTGAAGAAGCATTGATCAGATTTTATCTGCTGCACGTGATGATCTTGCCTCTGGCACTAGTAATGCTCATGGCGGTGCATTTTTGGAGAATACGCAAAGACGGTGGACTCGCAAAACCTGCAAATGCTGATCAATTAGTTGCTGAAGAAGCCAAGGAATTCTATCCGGTCTTCACCGATGCTCCGACGAAAACCTACCAACTTGCAGCCATCGTAAAAGGCAAGACGCCCGCGGTCGGCAGCGGACCTGAACACACCGTTCCGTCGATGCCGCATCTTTTCTACGCCGAACTCGGCGTACTGATGTTGACCACACTTATTTGTGTCGGGTTGGCTTTTATGTCCGACGCACCGCTAAAGGAACTCGCAAATCCGCTGGTTCCGGAAAATCCGGCAAAAGCGCCGTGGTATTTCCTCGGCCTGCAGGAGATCGTTTCGTTCTCGGCATTTATGGGCGGAATCGGCATTCCAATGCTTTGCGTTATCGGTTTAGGACTGATCCCGTTCCTTGACCGCGAAAAGGAAGGAACGGGCGAATGGTTCGGTGGCCCGGGCGGCTGGAAATTGGTGAAATGGTCGATTGTTGTCGGATTTGCGGCATCGATCGGTGTCGAGGCGTTCGCTATCCACTTTGGATGGCTTCGCGAATGGTTCCCTGATATCCCGCAGCTTTTCATTACATTTATCAATCCCGGAACGGTCCTAACGGGTATTTACGCCGCATATTCGATTTGGGCGGTTCGCCGCTACAACTCGACGCGAGCGGGTGCACTTGCTTTGTTTACGTGTTTTTTATGCGGCTTCATTGTATTGACCGTGATAGGCACCTATTTTCGCGGCCCGAACTGGGACTTTTTCTGGTCGCCAGCAGATTGGGGAGGCCATTGATGCTATGAACAAGAACAAATATCTGTTGATGGTTTCAAGTATCGGGGTGTTTCTCCTGCTCGCCGCCGCCGCCGTGTCTGAGAACTTTATGAAAGACTGGCACGGTATTCAAAACAGTGCCAAGACCACCGAGGGCCCTATAGATCAGCGATTACGCCAGATCGTGAATCCAAATCTCAAAGTTACAGACCGCTGCGTTACTTGCCATGTCGGCATGGCATCGGGCGAACAGATCACAACCGATCTTAAGGTCGGCGCCGCTCATAAGCCGGTTGTACATTCCCCGACCGAGATCGGCTGCACGACCTGTCATGGCGGACAGGGACAGGCGACGGAAAAAGACGACGCTCACGGCAATGTTCATTTCTGGACCGAGCCGATGCTGCCGGCAAAATATGCTTATGCAAGCTGCGGGACATGTCACACGCCGCTAAATGTCCCTAATCTTCCAACGTTGGAAAATGCTCGCAAGACGTTCGAAAGGCTTGACTGTTACGCATGTCATCGCCTCGACGGCCGCGGCGGCACGCTGCGTCCCGGCGGAAATTTAACGGGAATGGAAGGCCCAGATCTGTCGCACGTTGGGCTAAAAGGCTACAACGCCGAGTGGTACGCGGCACACCTGCAAAAGTCCCAAAATGCGGCCGACCCAGCGTGGAAAACATCTTTCCGTGAGATAAGCGGGACGGACCTCGCGGCACTCAAGATCTTTCTTGATACCCAAATGGGCGCCCCGAAACTGATCGAGGCAAAAGCGCAATTCAACACGGTCGGCTGCGCCGGATGCCACACAGTTGGCACATTTGGAGGCGACGCCGGCGTAAATCTGTCGCTTTCCGGCTTCAAAGATCCCAATCAGCTTAATTTCTCAAAAGTTCCGGGTGAACATACGCTGTCAAATTGGATCGTTCAGCATTTTCGGTCGCCAACATCGACGGTAGCTGGTTCGCAGATGCCGGCTCTTGGGCTCTCGAATGACCAGATAGATCTGCTCACGCTATATACGCTGTCACTTCGACGCCGAACGCTCCCTGACATCTACCTTCCTAAGGATCGTGTAAGAGCAATGCGATTCAGCACACGCGAGTTTGCAAATGACGGAGAGACGATCTACACAGCCGTTTGTTCAGGTTGTCACGGAGCGAACGGCAGAGGCACACGTTTTCCGGGAATCGCGCCAAATCCGTCGATCACCGGACCCGAGTTCCTTCAGCTCGCGTCCGACGATTTTCTATTTCAGACGATACGAAACGGCCGTCCGGGCCGTCCAATGCTGCCCTGGGGCGACCGGGTTAATGGATTCAACGACGATGAACTGCGAGCGGTGATAGCTTACATTCGCCAACTGGGCGACAACGTTCAGGCCCAACCCGACGCCAAACCACAGATATGGGCAACGGGCGACGCCGCACTCGGTGCGACGCTTTTTGCGTCAAATTGTTCGGGGTGCCATGGAAAAAACGGAGTCGGGGCTGACGGCCCGGCGCTTAATAACAAGGTGTTTCTTGCAAATGTTACTGACACATTCCTGGTTGGAATGATCAGTCGGGGCCGAAGCGGGACCGTTATGCAGGGATTTGCAGATCCATCTCCTATACGACGTGTTCTTACCGAGGCTGAAATTGAGTCAATAGTGGTTTATATACGTTCACTGACTGCTAAGTAGTTGAGCAGCACAAGAGGAATTTTATGAAAAAAGAAATTTCAAGACGCGAGTTTATGGCGAGGGTCTCTGCCGCCGGGTTTGGGGCGTTAATTGCATCGTCAACAAATGCCTGGGGGCTGGAGGCGATCACGAATCCGTTGGCTGTCTATCCGAACCGTGATTGGGAAAAGGTCTATCGCGATCTGTGGGCTTACGACTCGCGTTACACCTTTACCTGTGCGCCGAATGATACGCACAATTGTCTGCTCAATGCGCACGTTCGTCAGGGCGTGATAACACGTATCGGCCCGACGATGAAATACGGCGAAGCGACTGACCTGTTTGGCAACAAACAATCGCACCGTTGGGACCCGCGTGTCTGCCAAAAGGGACTGGCCCTGACACGACGATTTTACGGCGACCGGCGGGTGAACGGAACGATGGTCAGGGCAGGTTATAAGAGATGGTATGAGGCCGGCTTTCCTCGCGGAGCCGACGGACGCCCTGCTGAGGAATATTTCCAACGAGCACGCGACGAGTGGGTTCGGATGTCGCACGACGAAGCCGCCGTCATCGTAGCTGCTGCCCTGAAGAACATTGCCGAAACATACACCGGTGACGAGGGTAAACGAAAGCTCAAAGAACAGCATTACGATGAGGCGACGATCGAGGCCACGCAAGGCGTCGGCACGCAGGTGATGAAATTCCGCGGCGGTATGCCGCTGCTCGGTATGACGCGGGTTTTCGGTATGTATCGAATGGCGAATTCTATCGCATTATTAGACTCGCACATCCGCAGCGTCGGGCCGGATAAGGCTATGGGCGGTAAGGGTTTCGATAATTACTCGTGGCACACTGATCTGCCTCCGGGACACACGATGGTCAGTGGCCAGCAGACTGTCGAATTTGACCTTAATTCGGTCGAGCAGGCAAAAACCGTCGTCGTTTGGGGAATGAACTGGATCACAACAAAGATGCCTGATGCACATTGGCTGACCGAAGCGCGAATGAAAGGAACTCACGTCGTCGTGATCGCCTGCGAATACTCAGCGACCGCTACAAAAGGCGACGATGTCGTAGTCGTTCGCCCCGGAACAACACCTGCTCTCGCGCTGGGTTTTGCGAACGTCATCATGCAGGAAGATCTGTATGACAAAGAGTACATAAAGCAATGGACAGACATGCCGATACTCGTGCGGATGGATACGCTCAAGTATTTGAAGGCGGCAGAGATTTTTGGCGGCGACCCTGCCGTTCTGAAACAAACATTTATCGTGAAAGAAGGCGAAAAAGAACCGCCGCCTATCCAGCAAACAACACAGAACGTCGTTGCGGAAAAGCTGCGTTTGGAATGGGGCGATTACATTTGGTGGGATGCAAAAGCAAACGCTCCGAAAGTATTGACGCGGGACGATGTCGGCAAGAACTCAAAGGTCGAGGATGCAATGCTGGAAGGCTCGGTCGAAGTCACGTTGGCCGACGGCAGTAAAGTAAAATGCCGTCCGGTCTTTGATCTCGTTAAGGAGTACGCTTCACACTTTACCCCGCAAACCGTCGAGGAACTAACCTGGGCACCAGCCGCTGCCGTTCAGAAGTTGGCACGGCATTTTGCCAAAGATTTTGGTACGACGTTGTTCGCATTGGGAATGGGGCCCAATCAATTCTTTAACAGCGACAACAAGGACCGGGACGTTTTTCTACTTGCGTCTCTGACCGGTAACGTTGGCAAGATCGGCGGTAATGTTGGCTCGTATGCGGGAAATTACCGCACGGCTTTATTTAACGGCGCACCTCAGTACATAAACGAAAATCCATTCGACATAGAGCTGGACGAGACAAAACCGTCCCGTCCAAAGCAGTATTGGAAAGCCGAATCGGCTCACTATTATAACCATGAGGATCATCCGTTACGTGTCGGCAATAAGCTTTTGACAGGCAAGACGCATATGCCTTGTCCGACGAAATCACTCTGGTTCGCCAACGCAAATTCGATCCTCGGCAATGTCAAATGGCACTACAACATGGTCGTCAACGCCTTGCCGAAGATTGAGTTGATCGCTGTGAACGAATGGTGGTGGTCGACATCCTGCGAATGGGCGGATGTTGTATTCGGAGTCGATTCGTGGGCGGAATTAAAACATCCGGATATGACCGCATCGGTCACAAATCCCTTCCTGCTCGTCTTTCCAAAAACCCCGATCCCGCGGATCTTTAACACAATGGGTGACATCGAAGTCTACGCGACGGTAGCGTCAAAGCTCGCCGACCTGACCGGAGACAATCGGTTTAACGACTATTGGAAATTTGTCCGTGAGGATCGGACAGATGTGTATTTGCAACGAATTCTCGATAATTCGACAAACACCAAGGGCTATTCATTTAAGGATCTTCACGATAAGGCTATCAATGGCGTGCCCGCGGTTATCAATAGCCGCACGACACCAAAGAATGTCGGTTACGATCAGATCACAGATTCGACGCCCTGGTACACGAAGAGCGGGAGGCTCGAATTTTACCGCGAGGAGGATGAGTTTATAGATGCGGGTGAGAATCTGCCAGTTCACCGCGAACCTGTCGATTCGACCTTCTACGAACCAAACATCATCATTTCAGCGCCCCACGAGGCGATGCGCCCAAAGACCCCGGAAGACTATGGCGTAAAACGTGACGACCTAAGCTGCGAAACGCGGTGCGGCCGCAACGTAGTTTATTCGTGGGCTGACGCGAAAAATACAGCCCATCCGCTGATCAAGGACAATTACAAATTTATCTTTCACACACCAAAATTCCGTCACGGCTCGCACACGACGCCGATCGATACGGATATGAATGCGATGCTCTTTGGGCCGTTCGGCGACATTTATCGCCGCGACAAACGTTCGCCGTTCGTCACTGAGGGTTATGTCGATATAAATCCGTCTGACGCACAGGAACTAGGCGTCAATGACGGCGATTACGTTTGGATCGACGCCGATCCGGAAGACCGTCCGTTTCGCGGTTGGCAAAAAGACAAGAAGAACTACGAATTCGCCCGGCTGCTCTGCCGTGCTAGATATTACCCTGGGACGCCGCGCGGCGTTACGCGAATGTGGTTCAACATGTACGGCACGACTCCGGGTTCTCAGCAAGGACAGCGGGAACGCAAAGACGGCTTGGCAAAAAATCCGCGGACAAATTATCAGGCGATGTTCCGCTCGGGCTCGCACCAATCTGCAACGCGTGGTTGGTTGAAACCGACGTGGATGACAGATTCGCTCGTCCGTAAAGGGATGTTTGGACAAGCGATGGGTAAGGGCTTTGCGGCTGATATTCATTGTCCGACCGGAGCTCCGCGTGAATCCTTTATCAAGATCACCAAGGCCGAACCCGGCGGCATCGGAGACGAACCGTTATGGCGTCCGACTAAGCTCGGCATCCGGCCAAGGAACGAATCAGATGCGATGAAACGCTATCTGGCAGGAGATTTTATCAATAAGAAATAGATACGGAAATGGACGCGACGAAACTGCATTTGATCTTCAATTATTTTCCGCTTATCGGAATGCTGGTCGGCCCTTTCATGTTGCTTTATGGGTCCGGAAGATCAAACGTAAAGGCGCAAAAAATGGGTCTCGGAATACTGGTATTGACCGCGATCCTGACGCTTTTAGTATTTGGAACCGGTGAGGTTGCCGGGAAAGGCTCCGATCTAATGGTTGGGCAGCTCTGGACAAACATACAGCAGCATAAAGCATCCGCCCTACCCGCGTTTGCCGTGATCGAATCGGTTGGTATTTTCGCTCTTTATGGCTGGATCAACTTAATGCGGCAAAAGGTACTTACGGTTTGGGTGGTCGCAATTATTATGCTCCTCTCGCTTGCGGCGATCGGCCTGACGGGTCGGACCGCGTACCTTGGGAGACATATTTATACGGTCGCTTCACCGGTAGTGAAATAGGAATCTTTTTTCAAATGAAGAAGAACTCAATTGACGTCAACAACAAACAAAAGACACGGAGAATAAATATATGGCTCGCGTAAATAACTGGCAACTCGGACGAGAAATGTCCTATTGGTATCCGGAAAGCCGACCGCAAAAACAATTTGCCGCCGTTTTCGATACAAATAAATGTATCGCGTGCCAAACCTGCAC
>CAZGSC010000082.1:0-14851 GCA_964528325.1 uncultured Chloracidobacterium sp.
CACTCGCCGCGATATGCACCGTGAACTTGATCGCCGTCGGGATATTCATCTCCGCACGAATGTTACGCACCTTTGTTATCAGGTCGATGACCGCTCCCATTTCGTTTTCGGCCTGCTCGTCTATTGCACGCTCATCTCCCGGCGGAAAGGTCGTCAGCATTATCGTCGCTTCGGCATTAGCGTATGCCGCGTTATGCAGCGCGTTGGACGTGCCGGGCAATTTGAGCCACAATTCCTCGGTGAGATAGGGCATAAACGGATGCAGCATCCGCAAAGCGATCTCCATAATTGTGACGATCCGCGTCGTGGCCTCAACATTCCCCGCAATGATGCCGTCCTTCACGAGTTCGATATACCAATCGCAAAACTCGTCCCAGAAAAAGTGATAGAGCAGCGACACAGCCGTGTGAAACTCATATTTCTCTAACGCTTTGTTGACATCAAGCGCCGTGCGATTCAACCGCGATACTATCCAACGGTCGGCAAGGTCATCGACCGACATCAAACTTTGATGATCAACGCTCGCACCCTCCGCATTCATCAAACAGAACCGCGTCGCGTTCCATATCTTGTTCGCAAAATTGCGATAGGTCTCGATGCCTATGTCGTTCCATTTAACATCCGCTCCGGTCGCGATCGACGCGAGATAAATTCGCGTCGCGTCAACGCCGAATTTGTCGAACATTTCAATAGGATCGACGCCGTTGTTGCGTGATTTAGACATCGGCTTACCGTCTTTGCCGAGCACCGTGCCGGTAATGACGCAATCTTTGAACGCGGTCTTGCCCGTGAACTTTTTCGTGAGCATCATCATTCGCGAAACCCACAAAAAGATAATGTCGCGGCCCGTAACCAAAACATCCGTCGGCAGAAACTTTTCCAGATCGGGCGTCGTCGTGACGTCACCGTTCCAGCCGAAGGTCGAGAACGCCCACAAACCCGACGAGAACCACGTATCGAGCACATCGCCGTCCTGTGCCAGATCCTTTCCGCCGGCTTTAGCTTTCGCTTCTTCAGCGGTGCGGGCGACATAGACGTTGCCCTCGTCGTCATACCAAGCCGGTATCTGATGGCCCCACCAAAGCTGCCGCGAAATGGTCCAGTCCTTCAGATTTTCGAGCCACGTAGTGTAAACCTTTGCGTGCGGAACCTCCGGCGAGAAATGCGGGGCATTCTCGTTTTTTATTAGTTCAAGCCCGAGATCGCGAAGCTCGTCCATCTTGACAAACCACTGTTCCGAAAGTATCGGTTCGACGATCGTCTTGCAGCGTTCGCAGATAGGTAGTGTTACCTCGTAATCATCAACCTTTTCGAGCAATCCGAGGTTTTCAAATTCCTCAACGACCTTTTCTCGCGCAGCAAAACGGTCGAGGCCTTCGAATTCCGGCCCGGCCGCGGCGTTCATCGTGCCGTCCATATTCATCACAAGAAGCTGTTCGAGATTATGCCGTTCGCCTATGAGATAGTCGTTCGGATCATGAGCCGGCGTGATCTTGACAGCACCGGTCCCGAATTCGGCATCTACGTATTCGTCGGCGATGATCGGAATTACCCGATCAGTCAGCGGCAGTGCTATCTGCTGTCCTATCAATGATTTATATCGGCCATCTTCAGGATTTACTGCAACTGCAGTGTCACCCAACATCGTCTCGGGCCGCGTTGTCGCAACGGTTATTGTTTGGTCACTGCCCTTGATCGGATAATTGAGATAAGTGAGTTTGCCGTCCTTCTTCGTCTCTTCTTTGACCTCGAGGTCGGACAGCACGGTCTTGTCCTTTGGACACCAATTGACGATACGCAATCCGCGATAGATGTTCCCTTCTTCGTAAAGCGCGCAAAACACATTGCGAACCGCCAGCGACAGCGATTCGTCCATCGTAAAACGGTGCCGCGACCAATCTACCGAAGCACCTTCACGACGCATCTGTTCAGTGATCGTGCTGCCGTATTGTTCTTTCCATTGCCAGCAACGACGAAGAAACTCTTCGCGGCCGATGTCCATCGGTTTTTTGTGTTCGTCTTTTTTAAGCTGCTCGACGACTTTTCGCTGGACCGAAATACCGGCGTGATCCGTCCCCGGCAGCCACAAAGTGCGAAAACCCTGCATACGTTTCCAACGCGTAAGAGCGTCCATTATAGTGTGCTGAAGAGCATGGCCCATGTGCAGGCTGCCAGTGACGTTTGGCGGAGGAATGACGATCGAATAGGCTTTGGCGTTCTCATCCTGATTGATCTCAGGCGTGAAAAAGCCGCTCGTTTCCCAACGTTTGTAGTGATTTTCTTCGGCCTCTTTCGGGTCGTAAGCCTTTGCGAGTTCCATAATTGCGTTTTTGGTAAAAGACCTATTCTAAAACAAAAACGGCCAGCTTTCATTTCTTATAACGAAAACTAACCGTCCGACTGCCTGACCTCAGAACTATTTCAACTTGTTCTCTTCGTCCAAAGCCTCGCGAATCAGTCTTTCCGTAATTCTCGGCACTTCTTCCTTTGCAATTTCACGGATGACCCTATCGGAGAGCTTTTCAACCACGCGGCGGGCGATCATCGCAACAAATTCATCGGTCGGTTCTTCGGGCCTCGATGAATGTTCAGCAGGTGAAAGGTCAGTCTTTCTTCTCATCGGTTTGATAACGACGTTGTCATCACCGATACGTTCGGCCTGAGACGGATTGATAAAACTCATAACCACTCCGCCATTAGCAGGCGGCTTTGTATCAACTTCCGCAACCGTTTCGACAGCAACTTCGCTTTTGACCGCAAACCCCTGATCGAGAGAGTCACCTACTGGGTGGCTCATTTCAATTATCTCGTCATCCATTCCAGCATCGCCAAGAACGAGATCAGCAAACTCCCCTACATCAACTTCCGCATCGGAAGTATCGGTTAGGCTCTGCTCATATAAATTATCAATATCGGCGGTCTCAGCAGGCGTCGCCGACCTGATCCCGGGTCCGAGCAGTTCCTCGACTCTAGTGATCAAATCTCGTATAGATTGAAATGGCTTCGTCAAAAATCCATCAGCACCGACACGCTCGGCTTCCGCCTGATCAAATGGTTCGAATGAACCGACTACCAGAAGAACCGGAATGTGCTTGGTCGTTTCGTTTTGCTTTATCATCTCGCAGATCTGATAGCCGGTCGGTTCCGGCATATTGACGTCCGCGATCACGATATCGGGCTTGATCTCATCAAACATCTGCATCGCTTCTTCGCCGGTAGCGACAGTGGTCACATCGAGTCCTTCGTCGGTAAAAGTCAGTTCGACGACCTTTCTGATCGTTACCGAATCATCCGCCAGCAATAGCTTTGGTTTGGTCACTGTGTGGATCTGCTCCTTTGACTTCTCGACATCTTATCAAATTTGGCCGTTCATTCGCGAACGACTCGCAAGCTCGCCAGCGAGGTTTATAGCCGCTATCATGCTGGACGCGTCGGCAACGCCCTTCCCAGCAATTTCATAGGCCGTCCCATGATCGACTGACGTTCTGATCAACGGCAGCCCAAGCGTGACATTGACTGCGGAGCCGAATGCAAGTGATTTGACGGCGATCGTCGCCTGATCGTGATACAACGCGATAACCGCATCAAATTCACCATTAAAGCCTCGCAAAAAGATCGTGTCCGGCGAGTAAGGGCCGCGCACATCTATGCCTAACTTGTCTCGGCAATGCTCGATCGCCGGAATGATCTCCGCCTGTTCTTCGTGGCCAAACATCCCACCTTCCGACGCATGCGGATTGAGCCCCGCGACCGCAAGGCGAACATTTTTGCCAAGCAGATCGCCGAATGCCTTGTCAGAAAATTCAATTAATTCAACCAGGCTGTCCTTCTTTACGATATCAATCGCGTTGCGAAGCGAGATATGCGTCGAATGGAGTACCACGCGCAGGTCGCCGCCAAAAAAACTCATTGCAAATTTGCTCGTTCCCGTAAGAAAAGCTAAAAACTCCGTGTGGCCCGGGAAATCATAGCCGCCCAAGGAGATAGCTTTTTTGCTGATCGGTGCAGTGCAGATAGCGTCGATCTTCTTCTCTTGCCAGAGTTGAACCGCAGCTTCGATATATTCTGCTGATGCTTTTCCGGTAAGTGCGGCATCCACGCCAATTTCAAATTTGTCAGGGAGATTCTTCAGATCAAATACTTCGACATTTTTGCCTGATCCAACTGATACCAATTCAATATCAAGCCCGAGAGCGTCTGCGGTCTTGCGCAGTAAAAAGGCATCCCCGATGATCACATACCGACAGGCTCTTCTCAAATTCTCGTCCGACAACGCTTTTAGGACGATCTCTGGACCGATGCCGGCTGCATCGCCCATAGTTATTCCTATGCTTGGTCTTTCAAAAGACATCCCAACGATTTTCTCCGAATAAACTAAAAACTGAAAACCAGGAACTGAAAAACCAACGTTTCAGTTCATAGTTTTCAGTTATTTGTCTTTACGAAAATTTAATCGGCCTGTCGCCGCATAAAGGTCGGCACATCGATATTCTCGACCGGCTGCAGATCACTCGGCAGCATAATTTCTGAAGGCTGGATCGGAGCCGGTGCAGCGGCGGCCGCAACAGCTCGAGTTTCCGTTACCTTAGGCTGCGGCAGACGCAAGGACGCCTGTGTGTCAAATCCCGTAGCGATCACAGTTATGCGGATCTCATCTCCAAGATCCGGCTTGATCACGCTGCCCCAGATTATGTCCGCGTTATCGTCAGCTTCCTGTTCGATCATGCCGATCGCATCCTCGACCTCGCCCAGGACCATATTCGGGCCGCCTGTGACATTGATCAACGCGGCTTTGGCACCCATGATCGAATTTTCTTCAAGCAGTTTGTAATCAAGAGCCGCACGCATTGCTTTCGAGGCAGCATCTTCACCCGAAGCTTCACCGATACCCATCAGAGCAACTCCCTTGCCCTTCATCACGGTTGTAACATCGGCGAAATCGAGATTGATAATTCCAGGAGTGATGATCAAGTCGGTAATGCCGCGCACGGCTTGGAGAAGCACTTCGTCAGCACGGCGAAATGCATCCATGATCGTGATCTTTTCCTCTACTTCGCGAAGCTTGGAATTGGGTATGGTGATCAGGGTATCAACACAGCCGCGAAGTTCGGCAAGTCCTTTTTCCGCCTGCGACATGCGTTTCTTACCTTCAACCGTAAATGGCTTTGTGACAACCGCGACGGTCAATGCACCAAGTTCGATCGCAAGCGACGCTACGACCGGAGCGGCTCCCGTTCCCGTTCCTCCGCCAAGCCCGGCAGTGACAAAGACCATGTCAGAGCCGTCGAGAATATCGAGAAGTTTTTCGGTGTCCTCAAGTGCTGCTTGACGTCCCATTTCAGGATTTGAGCCTGCTCCTAATCCACGCGTCGATTTGCTTCCTAGCTGGATCTTGATCGGAGCGTGTGAGTCGTTGAGCGCCTGAAGGTCGGTATTGGCCACGATAAATTCGACACCTTTTATACCGGCGTCGATCATCCGGTTAACCGCATTGCTGCCGCCGCCGCCGACGCCGATCACCTTGATACGCGCACCGGTAATAGGAGGTTCGTCGATAAACATTTTTATGCCATTTTTCTTCATTGGTAGATCTTCCATTCCGAATAAGGTTTCCATAAAGGAATCAAAACAAACTAACGGATGCAAATTACGAGGTTGTCAGTGAATAACAAGATATTGTGCAATCGGGAAATCAGCATACAACGATTTGCGGTAAAAATCCAATCGCGAGAATACAATTTATCGAAATTTATCACGAAAACTTCCAAACCATTCTGCGACGCGACGCGCCGACGACTTTCCGCCTACGCCTTCACCCCGCATCTGGCTTCGCATCGAGCACAATGCCAACCCCGATGCCGTTGCCCATTGCGGCCCCTGAACTTCTTCGACAAGACCTCCGAAATATGACGACTCGAGAAAACCTGCACGGGTCGGTGCGTCAAAAACCTGCTCGGCAACTTCCGCCAATCCGCGTATCAGAGCTCCGCCGCCCGTTAGAAAAACGCCGCCTGAGATCTGAGCCTTCGCCGCATTTGTCTCTCGAGCAACATGCTGCATCAGTTCGACTGCTCGAGGCTGCATGATGTCGCAAAGGATCTCCATCGAAAGGCCGCGTGTTTCGCTTCGGCCGAAAGGAATGATCTCAATGACCTGCTGCCGTTCTTCGTCGTCGAGGAGAAACGACGCAACGCAGCCCCAGCTGTGTTTTATCTTGCTTGCCTCGGGGATAGAGACGCGCAGTCCGGTTGCAATGTCCTTCGTAAACAACATGCTGCCAAATGGGAAGACAGCTGTATGCTGAACAGCTCCGCGTCCAAATATCATAAGGCTTGTGATCTCGGCCCCCATATTGACGAGTGCACAACCGTACTCTTTATCTTCGTCGGTCAATACGCTTATCGAGGCTGCCAGCGGTTCAAGCACGAGCTGTTCGACGTCAATTCCCGCTCGAGTCACGGCCTTTACAAGATTTTGGCGGCCTGCGCTTGGGCTGGTCACTACATGGACAAGTGCCTCAAGCCTCGAGCCATTCATACCGACCGGTTCGGTGATGCCGTTCTGGCCGTCCACAATAAATTCCTGCGGCAAACGGCTTACAATTTCCCAACCTGGAGTAAGCGGCATCGCACTTGCTGAATCTACCGCGCGTTCAACGTCATCATCAGTAATTTCCTTTTCAGCGCCGGCTACCGCCACAACACCATTCTTATTTTCGCCGCGAAGATGTTCACCGGAAAGATTTATCGTCGCAGCCTGGACATCCAACCCGCTGACACGTTCTGCCTCGCCGACTGCTTTTCGGATCGATTCTGCGACCGACTCGGTCGAGGTCACAACGCCGCGGCGCAGGCCTTTCGATTCGGCTTCGCCGATGCCGACGATGTTCATCTTCCCGTCCGCCGACGGTTCGCCGATGACGCACCGCACTCGGCTTGTCCCGATATCCAACCCAACTGCTTGTATTTCGCCGCTCATAATGACCTTTATTAAAAATCTAAATATTGTAGGACTGGATAGGTGCCGTCGGCATCGACGGACTTGATCTTTGCACCCTTGCCGCTGACGGCTTCGATCGCAGTCTTTAAACTTTTTCCCAGATTGTCTTTGGCAAGCGTAACCGAGATCGCCCGGCCTGAATCTTCGACCACTGCAACAGGCTCGCGGACATTCGCAATATTGACCTCTTTGACGTGGGAAGCAAGATCAAATTGTTTCCATTCATCAAGCATCTTGCGGTAAAGTTTTAGCCGAGCCTGATTGTCGGGTATCGCCTTTTCGGTCTTTGCTTCGTCCCAGCCGTATAGGACAAACGGGAAATCCTTGTCGTTGGCCGTCGCCGCAGTCAATACAGTTCCTTCGCTGTCGATGAGAAAATCTCCGGAACTCAAATGCACGATGGCCGCAGGAGAGCGTTCCGTCACGCTTACTCGAATACCGGCAGGCAATATTCTCGAAACCGCCGCTGCCTTAACGAAGGGAAATTTCTCGATCTTTGCCTTGATATCAGACAGATCAGCATTCCATACACCCTGCTTCTCGACCGACATCGCCACAAGTCGTCGAATATCATCCTGCGGAACTCTCTCCGTTCCACGAATATCGACATTTCGCAACCCGAAAAAACTTGAGGCCGTCGCCGTTCTAAGTCCCATAAGGCCTAAAAACCCCAGGACCGTTAGCAAAACACATATGACTAACAGCGGCAGCAAAAACCGGACTGAGTGCTGTGCGATTGCACTGGCGTGCATATGTGCCGCGCTGCTGCCGCGCTTTGACTTTGCGTATGAACGCTTAATTTTTGCGCTTGTTTTTTTCTTTCTCGGCATAGTTTGTCGAAGTAATTTTTCAGGCTTTAGATTCGCCCTTTTTTATAGCTTCAAGAATTTCGTCTGACAATCTCGTCACGTTTCCTGCCCCGAGTGTTATCACTAGATCTCCGGGCTGCAATGCGTCACACACTTTGTCCGTTGCGGTTTCAATATCGCCAATGCAGGACACATTCTTATGCCCATATTTCTTTATATTCTCGGTCAAAACTTCAGCGGTTATGCCAGGGATCGGAGCCTCACTCGCCGGATAAATATCAAGAATAAAAAGCACGTCTGCGTTATTGAAGGCAACGACAAAATCATCCATCAGCTCTTTGGTGCGGGAATAACGATGCGGCTGGAAAACGACAACAGTCCGCTTGCCGCCTGAGCTATTTTTGGCCGCGGAAAGAGTCGCAACTATCTCTGTCGGATGATGGCCGTAATCGTCGACAACGGTGATTCCGTTTTCCTCGCCCTTGAACTGAAACCGCCGGTTCGCGTTCTTAAAGATCGCGAAAGCTTCAACGATCTTCTCAAAAGGCACTTCCATTTCAAGCGCCACGGCTGTTGCCGCTAGAGCATTATAAACATTGTGTTTGCCTGGGACGGGCAACTGTATTTCTCCGAGTACTTTGTCGCCTTTCCACACCGAAAAAGTCGAACCGAAAACATCGTTGTAACGAATATCATGCGCAGATACGTCGGCCTGTGCGGTCATTCCATATGTCACGCGCCGGCGTTTGATGTTTGGGATCAGAAGCTGGACATTCGGATCGTCAAGACAGATTATTGCCGCACCAAAAAACGGAACCTTATTTACAAAATCCGTAAAGCACTGAACGACATCGTCCATACCCTTGTAGGATTCCATGTGCTCTTTGTCGATATTTGTCACAACCGCGATCGTCGGATAGAGCATCAGGAATGAACGGTCGCTTTCGTCAGCTTCGGTAACAAACCAATCGGAACTTCCGAGCCGCGCATTCGAGCCCAGTGTCTCGACAACGCCGCCAACTACCGTCGTAGGATCGAACCCGGCGTAGCCAAGTATCGTTGCCACCATTGAGGTCGTGGATGTCTTGCCGTGTGTGCCGGAAACTGCAACAGCATAGGGTTTAAGGACCATTAACTCCGCAAGCATCTCGGCTCGAGGAATTACCGGAATGCCTTTTTCTTTAGCAGCAACGACCTCCGGATTGTCCTCCTTCACCGCTGAAGAATACACAACGACCTGCGCATCCTGAACGTTTTCAGCGGAGTGGCCTTCGTCAATGCGAATATTGAAAATTGTTTCGAGGCGGTCCGTGTTCTTTGACTTTTTAGCATCGGAGCCCGATACAACGAAGCCGAGATTGCACAAAACTTCCGCAATACCGCTCATACCGATCCCACCGATCCCGATAAAATGAATTCTCTTTACGTGTCTAAACATTCAATTTCAACTCTTCGATCAGGTCCACAGTTCTTTCCGCCGCGTCCGGATGGCTTAGTCGCCTCGCCGCCGCTTCCATCTCGCCGATCTCGGCAGGTGAGTCGATCAATTTCTCGATAACGCCTGCCAACGTTTCACCGCTGAGATCCCGCTGAAGGATCATCTTTGCGGCACCTGCATTCTCAAATGCCTCAGCGTTCTTTTGCTGATGATTATCCGCCGCCCCCGGAAAAGGTATCATCACTGCCGCCTTCCCGGCTGCGGCAACTTCGGCACATGTCGTTGCACCGGCTCGGCAGACAAGAAGGTCGGCCTTACCAAATTCAACGGAGATATCCGAAATAAATGGCCGGACATCGACATTGGAGAAGTTTGCATCGGTGTAGGCCGCTCGAATTTTTTCAAGATCGTTCTCGCCGGTTTGATGAGTCAAACTTAACCTTCCGTCAAATTTGGCCAGATGTTCAATGCTATCGGACATAGCGTTGTTGATCGCTCTCGCACCCTGCGACCCGCCAAAGACCAAAATATGAAAAACATCTTCTCTTTCCTTGGCCGGTATTTCGAAAAACTCGTGCCGAACCGGATTTCCCGTGACAACACCTTTCTTTCCGAAAAAAGGAAGCGATTCATTGAATGTCAAAGCCGCTTTATCGACAAATCTGGCAAGTTGTCTGTTCGTAAAACCGGGAAGTGCATTAGAGTCCATAACGAGCGTCGGCACACCCATGATCGCCGCCATCAGCAGCACAGGCCCGGAAACATAGCCCCCAGCGCCGACAACAACATGCGGCCGAAACTGGCGAATGATCCTTCGAGCTTCGACAAAACTCCTCGGCAGCACTGAGAGGCCTTTGATCTTCCCGATCAGCCCAACATTTTTCAGCCCCGCGCTGTTTATCAAAGAGAGTTGAAAACCGTTCTCTGGAACGATCTTTTTTTCCAGCCCACGTGCCGTGCCGACGAACAATACTTCAGATTCAGCGTCCCGCCGAAGAACTTCTTTAGCAACCGCAATACCCGGATAAATATGTCCGCCGGTTCCACCGGCCGCGATCAGAACTTTCATGATAATTTGAACCGCAGAGAAGCAGAGACGCAGAGAGAAACAAAAACATATATCCCCTTCATTCTCATACTCTCTTTCTCCTCCGCGTCTCTGCATCTCTGCGGTTATCTTCTGTCGCAAACCGCGAAATGCTTAGCAAGATACCCACACCGAGCAATGTCACCACAACCGAAGACCCGCCATACGAAATAAACGGCAGAGGTATACCCTTTGCGGGCAATATCGAAGTCACGACGCTGATGTTAAACAACGCCTGAACAATGATGCCAGTAATAATTCCGATCCCGAGCAGGTTTCCAAATCTGTCAGGAGCCAGCACCGCGGCGCGAGCACCGCGCCACAACAGCAATCCAAACGCGATCACAACTGCCAGCGTACCGATCAGGCCTAGTTCTTCGCCGACAACGGAGAAAATAAAATCAGAATACGGATACGGCAAGTAAAACAATTTCTGGTGCCCTTTTGCATAGCCCTCGCCAAACATGCCGCCCGAGCCGATCGCATACAAAGACTGTACGACTTGGTAAGCTTCGTCATCGGCATATTTATACGGATCGAGAAACGCCATCAGTCTCGCAACGCGCCACGGTGCAAAAAAGATCGCGCCGACGCCGATAAGCATCATAACAGCCGCGACTGCGCCGATATGAACAAGCCTCGCACCGGCAGCAAAATAAACCGCTGAAAAGACGGCGCATAAGACGATAGTTGTGCCGAGATCTTTTTCAAGAAATACAAGGCCGCCCAAAATGCTCAATCCTGCCAAACAAGGCAGAACAACTTCACGCAGGTCGCCTACTAACTCTTCTTTTTTGGTCAGGTAATATGCCAGGAATATTGGCAAAGCGATCTTAGCAAGTTCTGAAGGCTGAAACGAAAATCCGCCAAGTCTTATCCATCGCCTTGCTCCATTTATGGGTGGAAACGCAAACACCGCCAAAAGCAATATTACCGTAACGGCGATAGCTCCGTACACAGCCCACGGCTGTTGAAAGACGTGATAATCGATCCGGCTGACCAGATACATCGCGACAAGGCCGAGGACGGTGAAACCGATCTGTTTGTAAAAATAAACATACTGACTGTTGCTCTCAGTTTCCTTTAGCGAGAACATCGCTGAGGCGCTGTACACCATCATCGCGCCAAAAAGCGCGAGTGTGGCAGCAATGCCGAACATAAACCAATCTATGCGATTTTCGTCAGCCATTTAGATCTTGGAACAGGAAGCCGCAGATTCACTAAGCCGCATTACAGCGGCCTTAAAGACGTCACCGCGCTCCTCAAAACTCTTGAACATATCAAAACTCGCACAAGCCGGCGCCAAAAGCACTGCATCGCCTGCCATTGCAGTTTCAAAACCTTTCTTTACCGCATCATCGATCGAATCTGCTCGTAGGATATCGGCATGCCCGGACAGTTGTGATTCGATATTGTCCGCATCTTCACCCACGAGGATCAGAGCCCGGACCGACGCTTCGATCAAACCGATGAGCGGAGCATATGGTGCGTTCTTTCCTCGACCGCCGAGTATCAAGATCGTCCTGCCGTCATCGCCGCTCAAAGCTTCGAGAGCCTTTGAAGTCGCATCGACAGATGTAGCTTTCGAATCGTTGTAAAATTTCACACCATCGATCTCAGCAACAAATTCTATGCGATGTTCGACGCCTTTGAATTCCTTCACAGTCTCACGCATCGATTCCGGCGAAGCCCCGCACGCAAAACCGGCGGCAAATGCGGCAAGCACATTCTCGACATTGTGCAAACCTCGAAGAAAAATGTCGTCTCGCGTGGTCAAAATGTTCTCTTCACCATCAGCCCTGCAAATAAGCTCGCTCCCTCGCAGGAAAAACCCGTTGTCGAGTTCAGCTTTGACACTGAACATAACAACCTTTGCTTTCAATCCGGCCGCCCAGCTTGCCGTGATCTTATCGTCGGCATTCAGGATCGCCGTATCATCTGCAGTCTGATTCATAAACAACCGGTGTTTCGCCGCCGCATAATCCTGAAACGAATCGTAACGGTCGAGGTGATTCGGAGTGACGTTCAAACAGAGTCCGACGTTTGGCCGAAAATCCTTGATCGTCTCAAGTTGGAAACTCGACAGCTCCGCAACTGTCCACGTTTCATCCGTTGAAGTTTCGGTTAAACTCAGCAGCGGAGTCCCAATATTTCCACCGACTTGCGTTTTCACACCGGCGTTTTTCAGCAATTCACCGATCAATGCCGTCGTTGTCGTTTTGCCGTTTGAACCGGTAATGCCGACAACGCGTCCTTTCAAAAATCTGTAAGCAAGTTCGATCTCACCGATCACTTCGCCATCTTTGCGGTCCACGTATCGCGCAGGAATTGTGTTTGTTGGCACACCCGGCGAAATGACAACAAGGTCGATCTGATCGAGTAGCCACGAAGGCAGGTCACCGCTGATAAGGCCAACATTGTGGCTTTCTTTCAAAGAGCGTGCCGCGTCTGACCATTCTTCGACCGGCTTTCTATCGTGCAGGGCGACAGTCGCGCCGTGCCCGGCCAAAAATCGCGCTGATTCAACGCCCGACTTTCCCGCCCCCAAAATTAAACTTTTTCGTCCCTTTAACTCCACTTATTTCAAAAACTACAACATATTGCGGCCGGCTTTTTGTTCCACACTGTTCCACCTTGTTCCATTTGTTCCATTCTTGGTGGAACGGAACAAGAATCTCGCTATCGCAGCTTCAACGTCGATAAACTCAACAGCGCAAACAACACCGCCACGATCACAAACCGAAAAACGATCTTAGGCTCTTTCCAACCCGACATTTCAAAATGATGATGGAGCGGCGTCATCTTGAATACACGCCTTCCCGGTTGGCCGTTGCGTTTCGTCAATTTGAAGACCGAAACCTGCAGCATCACCGATACCGCTTCAAGAATAAAAACACCGCCGATAAACGGCAGCAGAAACTCCTGTTTTGTCAGGATCGCGATCGTTCCCAGTGCTCCGCCGATCGCCAGGCTTCCGACATCGCCCATAAAAATATCTGCCGGCGGTGCGTTATACCACAAAAACCCGAGACTTGCTCCGGCCATCGCTCCGCAAAACACTGTCAATTCTCCCGAAGCAGGGTTATGGGTTAGATCAAGCCTCTCTGCCCAACGCGCGTCGCTCGCGAGATATGTAAGGCCGGTCAGCGCCGACATCGCTATGAACGTAACGCTTATCGCAAGTCCATCGAGCCCGTCAGTCAGGTTCACCGCATTTGATGAACCCAATAGAACGAAGATCATAAAGAGCAAATAAACACCCGCCGGAATAACGCTGGATCCGAACGGTAATGCAGTGTCCTTAAAAAAAGGGATGCTCAAATTCCATGGATAATTTCCCCACCACCACAGAGCACCCCATACCAATCCGGCGGTTATAAGCTGCCCTGCGAGTTTCTGCTTTCCCGTCAGGCCCAGGCTTCGCTTCTTTACGATCTTTATGTAATCGTCAGCAAAACCGACTGCTGCGAACAGCGTCGTCGCACCCAACGCAAGCCAAAGGTAAAGGGTGTCGAGCCTCGCCCAAAGGATAGTCGATATGAATACCGAGCCTATGATCAGAACGCCGCCCATCGTAGGCGTGCCTTTTTTCTCCTGATGCGAGGCAGGGCCTTCTTCGCGAATTTCTTGTCCAAATTTAAGATCGGACAGCTTTCTGATCACTTTTCTGCCCAAGAGCAGTGAGATGAGAAGTGCTGTTATTGCGGAAATTGCGGTACGAAAGGTAACGTATTGGATTACGTTTAGAACTTTGTAAAAATAGGGTGAGTCGGAATCAGCGCCATATTGTCTGAAAAGAAATTGGTAGAGGAAATGATAAAGCATCGTCGGATTTTGGATTGCGATTTTAGATTTCAGATATGAATTGGATCTTCAAAATTCTATTTCCTAATCGTTGCCTTTACCCTCCACATCAAAATTCTCTAACAATTTTTCGATCACTTTTTCAGTTCGCACGCCGCGCGATCCTTTTACAAGTATCACGTCACCGGTTTTTGCCACGCTTGTTAGCAGTTCACCCGCCGCGTCTGAATCCTCAACAAAATCTGCCGCTGCAAGACCGGCAGCTCTGGCACCTTCAACCATATCCAAGGCATGCCCGCGAACACCGATCAGCATATCAATTCCGGTTTTCGCAATAGCCTCTCCGGTTTCGCGATGGATCATTTTCTCATCCGATCCCAATTCAAGCATTTCACCTGCAACAACGATCCTGCGTCGATCGCTCGAACCATCGATCAGTGTATCGATCATAGACATCAGCGCAGCCGGATTCGAATTGTACGAGTCGTTAATGACAGTAAAGCCGTCCTTGAAATACAAAACTTCGCCGCGTTGCGGAGGAGGCTCAACCGTCTGTAAACTCGCCGCGATCTCGCTGATCGTCATTCCAAAACTAATACCGACACCCGCTGCTGCCAGTCCATTGAGAATGTTGTGCTTTCCGTTAAGGGGAAATTTCACATCTGCCCGAACATCGCCCGAAACAAGAGTGAATCGTGTCTCGCCAAAGCGTTC
>CAZGSC010000083.1:0-14464 GCA_964528325.1 uncultured Chloracidobacterium sp.
AACATAATGCGTTCCCAAGTCAGCGGCGAGATCGTTCCAGGTGCCCCGACGGCCGTGAATCTAAGATTCAGCAGCAAGCCATCGTTGTCTATCGGCAGCGGACCGTAAACCACGACTCTCAAAAGTCCCGGCTCATTCGGATTAGCCACAACTGTAAGTCCACGGCTCACAGTTCCCGCGACATCGACAACATCGGCAAGCGGCTGTATCACGTTCGGGTCATACCTAAGATCGAACTCATAGGAAATGACGTCTTTATTTGCCACGCCCTGCACATTGACCGGGATCACGATCTCCTTATTGGCTTGTGCAGTCATCTCCGGTAACTGAACCGCGGAGTTTTTCTCCGGGCCTCGTGCCGGTCGTGCGGCGCTCGGTGTCCAGTTGCCCGAAACGTCGCCGATTAGAATTCCAATGAAGTCTTGTCCCGTCACATTTGCGGTGATGGATGGATATGTACGCGTCGTAGGTGACGAGCCGATCGGAAACGTAGGAAATCCTGGATCAGGAACAAAGAACCGCCACTGGTTCGTATTTCCAATAGGTGCTCCAAGTCCCGCAACGAACCTTGCGATCAACGCAGCGTCATTAGACGATATAGTTCCGTTGCCGCTCGTATCCGCCGCGATCTTCTTGGCATTTGAAGTAAATAAGCCTGTTCCGGCCACATGCGCAGCGATCAGCCCAGCGTCGTTCGACGAAATGCCGTTCTGGCCGGTCGTCTTTGTCACGCCGATGGTGTAAGAACCCGAACCGAAACCGGTCAATGTATATTGTCCCGCCGTTCCGCCCGGAGCCGCCGTCGTCGTTGAAACGCCCGGCGAGCCGACCGTGCTCGCAACGGTCGCGTTCGAGATAAACTTCGTTCCTGCGTTCGAGTTTCCGTATGTCACCGTTCCACCGATCGACGGTGTACTTGCAGATGTCGGCGTCGAAGTCGGCGTATCGGTTGCAGTTGCAGTAGGAGTATCAGTATTTGTGGCGGTCGCCGTCGGGGTTGCACAGCTTGGCAGCAGCTGAGCGCGTATCTCGCCGCCCGGGAGTGCACTTGAATGAATATTCATATACCACAATCCTGCCTGGAACTCTGCTACCTGTGTCGGCGTAACACCAATTACCTGAGTAGGTGCAGACCCAGATGTGCCGCCAACGCCTGGTATCGGGAAGATGACGCCAGCATTCACACCCGATGGGGCCGGGCCGTGAATGTGTGCCGCGATCGCAGGTGCGATCAAACCGGACCAGTTTAGATCGACTGTGATGAACGTTTGGCTTGGATCGAGCACGACCGTAGCAACACCAGTGGCTGGTGAACCGCTCGGCGGTACTTCTTGTGTCCCGCTCAACGTATTCATTGCAAAACAATTCGGTGTTGGTGTCGGCGTACTCGTTTCAGTAGGCGTAAATGTCTCTGTCGCGGTCGCCGTTGCCGTTGGCGTATCAGTAGGTGTATCCGTTGCCGTGTTAGTCGGTGTTGCTACGAATACTTCACCAACCTGGAAGTCGCTGAAACCGCCTACGCCAAGTGCCTGAGTGCTGGTCGAGGTCACAGAGCCCGTTGTGGTGCTTGCCCACGTCGAAGGAGCGTCAAATTTCCGCACGACAAAGTTTGCCGTGTTGGCGCCGCCGTCGAGATCAGCCGGATCAAAGTTGAACGTCAGGTCTGCAGTCACAAAGGAGCCTGTGTTCGTAGTCAGCGTCCAGTAGCGGTTCGCCGTCTTAGAAGCGTCAAGGCCTGAAGTGCCGATGCTCGGATGATCGCCCGCCGTGGTCGACGCTGTAAGTTGAAGGTCCGTTAGACCCGTCGTCGTGGCAAAGTTGATCGGGGCGTAACGGCTCACGTCACCGACCTCAAAGGTTTTGCTGCCCGCGCTGGCCAGGATCGTCACGATCTTTTGCAAATTGCCAACGACGTGTCCGCTCGTGCGGTTAACAGTTCCGGTGCCAGCGATCGAGAGTGTGTTCGCTCCGGTCGTCACGTTGCCTGAGGTAAAAGTGAGCGTTCCGCTGAGTGCTGCGTTCGCCGATAAAGAAACGCCCGCGGCATTGTTGATGCCAACGTGCTGGAAGCCGGTCAGAGCTCCCGAGCCGCTCAGATTCTGCGCCGCCGTGCCGTTGAAATTGACCGTAAAGTTACCAGCGCCTGCACCGTGCTCAACGGTTCCGTTGTTGATCAGGTTTCCGCCGATATTAAAGATGCCTTCCCCGGCGCCAAGCGTTCCCCTTAGGGTTCCGCTATTTTGCGTCGTCACATTGCCTGAGATGTTCCACGTTCCTGTAAGGCCCGCAGCATTGTTGTTGCTGCCCACGAGGATCGCGGTAGCACCATCGATCAGAACATTCCCAAGCACGGTGTGGCTTCTTGAATTACCAGTGGTAGATGCACGGAGTTGTCCCGAAAGAATGGTCAGGTTGCCGTTTACCGTAAGAGAAGCACCCGGAGTAGCATTTCCCGTAGAATTCCACGTCAGGTTACCAAACGGACCAAAGAAACTCGTGATCGAAGTCTGACCGCCGTTAAAGATAAATGTACTCGCATTGTCAAACGCGCGGGTCACACCCGGCGCCGCAGTAATTGTTCCGGCCTGTTTGAATGTACCGTTCGCCGCAAGGGTGAAGGTTCCTGAGACAGTAAGAGCAAAGGTGGAGGCTTCAAGTGTGCCGCCGGAGTTAACCGTCACGTTCGTTGCAGATCTTGCTGCATCCAGAGTCACCGTTGTTGCTGTATCGATGATCGCAGTATCGATGGAACCCGGGAAAGTTCCGCCGCAGTTGGTCCACGTGGCAGGAATGTTCCAGGCGCCGGTTGTTATCGAAGTGCATGTATTTGGCGTCGCCGGCGTTGGTGTAAACGTCGCAGTATTTGTCGCTGTCGCGGTATTCGTTGGCGTATTCGTCGCTGTTGCCGTATTTGTCGGTGTCGAAGTGTTTGTCGCAGTACTTGTCGGGGTCGGCCCGTTTATGGTTGTCGTTTCCGTGTCAGAGTTGTCGCTCAGGTCAGGATCGAATTCGGCTCCCGAAACGGTTCCGGTGTTGGACTGCGTCGTTCCCTGCGCGGCATGATTGGCCTGGACCTGGATATCGAAGAATACGTCAAAGAAACTGTCCACCGTAAAGCCGGTGCAGCTGATAGTGCCTGTTGTGCCAACCGTCGGCGTCGAGCAACTTCCGGTATCCTGTGTAAATGTTCCCGTGCCGGTAAGGGTTTCGTTCCTGTCGATAAAGAACGGCGGAATCCCCATAGGGCCAACATCGAAAAACGTATAGCGCTTGATAACGGGCAGTGTGACCGCAGTATTGCCGCCGTTCGTGGCTCCGTTTCGCAGAACGTTCATATTGCCCGTCGGCTGCGTGACCGGCGCAAGGCCGACGTTCACGACCCATGGTTCGTTTATAGCCCCGCCGCCGTATGTGACATTGAACGGTGCTACGCTCTGTAGTTGAAGACCAACCATCTGGATCGGGATAGGTGCCGAGCCGCCTTCGGGTATGCTCGCGCCGCTGAGCCGTCTGACGACCGTATCGGTCAGGCCGAGGCTGGGGCCGCCGCATCCCGGATCGGTCTGGGCAACAGGCTCGATGCCCATCGCTCCTGCCGACAGGCCGCCCGGGAATGCTCCGCAATAACCTTCGCGGCCTCCAAGCGGCCCGATAGGAACACCTTGCAGCGGAATATTGCCAAAGAATGGATCAGAACCCGGGCCAAAGAATCCCGGGGGAATAGGCGTGGTATTCCAAGCGCTTTGCGCGCCCGTTGTTCTGAATGAATCATCGCCGATGCGGATCGGCAGCGTGCTCTGCAGAGAGAGGAAAACTAATTCGATCGGCAGCGTGTCGTTCACCGCAACGCTGTGTGCCGTGTCCGGCCCGGCGTTATGGATCGCAAGCCTGTATGTCCACGGAGTAAGCTCATCGACAGGATCGACATTATCGGTCTTTGTGATCTTAAGGTTCGAGGAAAGCACGGGAGTCGGTGTATTTGTCGCGGTATTCGTCGGCGTATTTGTAGCAGTATTCGTCGACGTCTCTGTTGCTGTTGGGGTATTTGTCGGCGTCGAGGCAGTGCCGGGCGCCAATGCAACGCCGCGAAATGCCGTGTTGGTTCCCGGCGTTGCAAGACTTGTCAAACTTCCCGTCATCGTCGCATTGTAACCTGATGTATCGGTTATCGTCTGAAGCGATGTCCCGTTTGCGGTTACATACAATGTAACGCTCGAACCCGTTGCAACTCCTGTCATTCCTCTTGCCGCTGTGAGAGCCACGGAGCCGTTTGCAGTCCAAGTGCCGCCGACAAGAGAATATTTTTGTATCGAATTTCCCGCATCATCCGCAACATATAATGTATCGTCTCCCGATACTCCCGCATTGAGGTCGGCAAAAAAGTATGCATAAGGCGCCGATGGGCTACCTCCCGTCGCGGTTGGGAAACCAGGAATGCTTGTGATCGTAGTTGCACTAGTAGGAGTTCCGGTTCCAACTGCTCCGAGCCGCAGGGCTGCAACCCCCGCTGAAATATACAGCTGTCCGCCAAAAATATATGCGGCACGCAGATTGGTTGATGGTGTTGTTGCAAGTGCCGTCGAAGTAGTCGAACCAAAAGTTGCGTAACGGATACCACCGCCGGTGCTTGTGCCCGAGATCCAAAGGTCTGTTCCGTTGGTACTCGATGCTCCCCGCGGATTGCCACCACTTATAGCATCCGTAAGAGCAGTTGTGGTATCAACCGCACCACTGGAATCCACCCTGCCAATAACTCGATTTATTGTGGCCGATGTAGAACTAGTAATGCTAGCGGTTCCAACCGCTGTGTCATAACCCGCCAAAACTAAATAAGCATTGTCTGTCGATCTGGTCAAAAATCCTTCTGAAGTCGCCGTGCCAGAGGCAACCAATCGCTTATTGGCTCCACTTACGACTGTCGGCATTGCAATGGACTGAACAAATGTTCCAGATGGCGTGTACTCGTCCAAAAAAACCGCGGTCCCATTACTGGTGAGAGCAGCGACTCCGTCGCCTACGCGATAGACGACAAGATTACCAGGCGTAAATGCCGACAGGATGCGCCCGTTATGATCATCGGGTGCAGTCGCGCTGGCCGTTTCGAGGCCGAAAAACTCTTTGACAGAGTCCATAAACGAAAAACCCGCCGCGTTTGTGCTTGCGGCGGTTATCGTCAAACAAACGACTCCGATAGCTAAAACCAGACCGAAACGGCCAAAAAACTTACTCGACGGCAAAGTGTCTTTTAACATGAACTTATCTCTCCAAAAAATAGACTACGGATAACAGAGTTCTGAGATTATAGGTCAATTTGACCGCGATTTCAAAGTAAAATAACTGTTAAATACCTGTTTTACCGAGCCAAAAGACAAAATTTTCTCGTCGGAAAACCGCGTCGTTTTCGGAAAGTTGCGTCATATCCGGAAAGTTGGTATTTCAAATTGCTCAGCAACTTGGTAAGTTGATGCGGGACCGCTACAAATTCAGCGGTGGTGATCTTTGAAAACTAACAACAAAGGACGGCTGTCAAACGGCTGGATTAGGTCTTTGGACAAGCAGTTTGTCCCAGGCAAGAATGTCGCAGCCCGCAAACGTGAGTCGTTGTTAACATCATTGTTTACAGTGACTTAGCATATTATGCCACATTGTAATACTTTTTTGTCAAAAAACGTGAGACAGAGGGTCAAAAACGCCGCAACTTCAATGAATACTATAAGTTGCCTGTCTCACTGCAGGTGTGAGACACGAGTGAAACGGGACAGCAGAAGATATCAGTGGAGAGCTAGGATCTAACCAGGATGAGGCTCGTTATTCGAGATCTTCTTTTTCGAGTTCTTGTCTGATCTCGTCTGCCATTTTGGCGGATTCGAGTGCGAGCGGCAGTTCGGAGGCCCTTGCGGTAAGTTTTTTAAGGGCCACCTCAGCATCGGCGAGGCTTCCGCCGCGGCTTGAGGCAGCTTCTATCATCTGTAGTCGCGATTCGGCTTCGGCAAGCATTAGTTTCGCTTCGTCGCTGATCTTGCCGATCTTATCGATGTCTTTATTGATCTCGATCTGAAATTCCTCGGCACGCGCACTTTTTAGCTGCTTCAACGAGCTTTGACGGCGTTTTGCGAGGAGAAGTTCACGTTTTGACGACTTGACGATACGCGTTGCGGTCAGCCGCGATGCAAGCGTTTCACGATACGCGTCGGCAAGCATCAGATCGCGTGCTTCGACGGCTTTTAGGGCTCGCTTTTCGCTCGGTTTGAGCTCGTTCCTAAACCAGTCTATCTCTTCGGCTTTAATGCCGTCGGCCGCGATACGCTCACGCATTTCACGCGTCCACGCAGAGCGTTTTTGAGCGAGGATCACCGCGATCGTTACGCCGATAACAAAGCCTATGACCGTTGCTATGATGCCAACGAATAAAATTACCGCAGCGGCCGGCGGCCCGGTTGCCGCAAGCAGCATGAGCACAATTGTTACGATCGCCGGCAGCAACGTAAGTATCACCGGAGCTGCAAAGGCTCCCAGTTTTAGTTTTCGGCCTCGTGCCAGATCGCTCGGTGTGATTTCGTACATATCTATCGGCTGGTAAAAGTTTAGCGCAATAAATGCGATCTTGCGCGCAACCCGTGGGAGCAGTATTGGCATCAGATTGTTTAGCTTTGTTGAGAAATATAATAATATTCGAAGGTGCGGTGAAACGTTTATGAAAAACCGAATATTTTTGCTGATCGTTGTTATTCTGGCAGCTGCCTCGCTCGACACTTCGGCACAAAAGCCTGACAAAAAGCAGGAGGTTCGTACGGTAACCGTCCCGATCTCAATATTTACAAAAAAAGAACTTAAGCAAAAGCAGGCTGAGGAATACGTCCAGGCCGACCGTCTTATTGTCAAAGAGGACAAGGACGAGCAGCAGATATTATCGATTCGCAGTGTGACCAATTCGCCGTTGTCGATCGCCTTTGTTATTCAGGAGGACCTCGCCACGACCTTCAATTTGCAGATAAAGGATCTCAAGGAGTTTATTCGAGGCCTGCCTAAGGGAACGCGAGTTATGATCGCTTATTCGCGAGCAGGGTCGGCGGAGATCCGACAAAGATTCACGGACGATCTCGAAAAGGCAGCTTCTTCCCTGCGGATCGTTTCAGGCAGCTCGACCCTGGCTCCGCGAAGTCCATATTCCGGCGTTTCGGACGTGCTGGGAAGATTTGACGGTGTTCCCGCGGGCAGACGTGCTCTGCTTTTGTTTTCTGACGGCTTTGACACGAGTGAAGGAATGAACCTTGCTTCGGTCGCGCAGAGTTTTGATCTTGATCAGGCGACATTAAAAGCTCAGAAGAAGGGCGTTGCGGTATATTCGTTCTACTCGCCGACTACAATTTCGAATAACACCAATTCATCGCTTGTATTGGCCGGGCAGGGTGCCCTCGAAAAATTATCCGAGGAAACGGGCGGCAGGGCATTTTCGCACGGGTCGATCGCACCCGTAAGTTATCTTCCGTTCTTTCAGGACATGGTGCTCGCGTTGAATCGGCAATTTTCATTGACCTACCTTTCGACGCACATGAAAAAGGGCTATCACAAGCTTCTTGTTCAAAGCACCAATCCTGAGGTCACGATCGAGCATCCGAAAGGTTACTATTACCGATAGAGTTGAGGCTTGACCGACTTAAAATCGCAAACCGGACAGACCTGGACATCCTCTTTGATCAAAAGGCCGATCCAGAACAATGGAAAGAAAAATACGAGCAAAACGGCAAACACTATCCAGCCCGTGGTTGAGATCCTCTTCTCATATCGAGGAGCGTGACGGCCTCCGCAACGCTGACATGAGAACGCTCCTGCCATTGGCTGTACCTGCTGATAAGCAAGCGGAGCGGGCATTGGAGGTCGTATGTGTTCAGTCTGCCGCGGCTCGGTTTGAGTCTGGAACTCATCGGTTTTCCACGCGTATGGACGAGGCGAAGTATGGCCGTAGGGATTATGCGGCACCGGTTGCTGGAACGTGAATTTCGTTCCGCAGAAGCGGCAGAAGTTGGTGTCTTCAGAGTTGAGTTTTCCGCAATTTTGGCAAGAAGTCATAGGTGGCCTGTTGTTTATTACACGCCCAATTACGAATAATAGCAAAGAAATGTTCTTGTTGCAGAAGCCCGCACGAAGTAAGGGCACCGATCATTGATAACGACCTCAAGAAATAGCATGAAACATATCCGCATCATACTTGTCTCACTTTTGCTCTGTTCGGCGGCTTTTTGCCAGCAATCTGATTCGGCTCTGCGCGGAGTGAGCGGGAAAGATCGGAGCAGTCGAGGGAAAGATAACAAACTACCGACGCTTTCAGCAGCCGAACATTTACTTCGCGGGCAGACATATTTTGATAACCGTCAGTTTCCCGAAGCACGCGAGCATTTTCAAAAGATCTTTGACAATTATCCGACCGATCCGGCAATGTCCACGGCTTTATTCTTAACGGGCCGGTCATATTATTGGGAACGCGAGTACGCCAAAGCGATTCCATATCTTGATCGCGCTGCTAAAGAATATCCAGGCACAAAAGACGGCCGCGAGGGCCTTAATTTCAAAGGCGCTTGTAACGTGCGTCTCGGCAACAACGACGAAGCCGCTCGAGTCTATGAGCAATACACGGTGATGTACCCAACGGGCGAACGCATCGAAAGCGCTCACCTGAATATCATCGACGCCTTGCGCGAAGCGAGCCGATACGACGAAGCCAATATATGGGTTGATAAAACCGTTGCAAGATTCGTTGGGCAACCGGTCGAGACAAATGCTCTTCAAGGCCGCTTGCGAATGCATATCTTTCGCGGTATGTGGAACGAGGCGATCGCAACCGCAACCCAGATGCAAGCGACTGCAAAATTCGTTGGTTCGATGACTAGCCTTGACGAGATCAAATACCTTCGCGGCATCGCGCTTGAGAACGCTGGCAAACGAGCAGAATCGGTTGCGATTTTCGCGTCTATCGCGGACGTCAATGGCTCTTATTATGGCGGACTTGCTTCAGAAAAGATAAACACTGGCCGCGTCAAACGTACCGCAAAGATCACGTCTTCCGCGACTGATTTCCCTGCGGCTTTTCGCACCGAGGTTGTTCAGGAAGCAAAGAGACGCAATCTCGATCCAAGATTCATCCTCGCGATCATGAAGCAGGAAAGTTCGTTCCGCCCCGACGTTAAATCAGGGTCGGCTGCACGCGGTCTGCTACAGCTCACCTACGACACAGCGCTGAAATATAATCAGAAGGCCGGTTTCCCAACGATCCAGCCAGACGATCTTTACGTGCCGCGAACGAACATCGCGATCGGCTGCGAATACATCGCAGCGTTGCGTGACGAGTTCGGCGGCCTCAACGAAGCGATCGCCGCAAGCTACAACGGCGGCGAAGACAACGCCGCCCGCTGGTGGAACCGTTCCAAGCCAAAAGAGCCCGGCATCTTCGCCGCCGAAGTCGGCTTTGCCGAAACAAAGAACTACGTCTTCAAGGTAATGACCAACTACCGCATCTATCGCGAACTTTACGACGATAATCTGAATCGCAAATAAAAGCGATGCAGCCAACGTCGGAGTGCGGGCTAGCAGCCGACATTTCGACTTATTCTTCCCAGTCACCTTGGCCTTCGCGTTCGACGTTGTAGCCTTTCATTTCGAGTTGCTGCTGGACGGAACGGGCATGATCGTTGTCACGGACTTCGAGAAGCATCTCGATGCCGACGCGTCCAAGCGGCGCCAGCCACATCGCACGGCGATGGAAAACTTCGATCACATTGGCGTGACATTCTGCAGCGGCCGCCAGAAGAGCCGCGAGCATACCAGGACGGTCGAGAACAAGAACCTTGAGCATAATGTAGCGGCCTTGCTTTACCAGCACTTGTTCGAGAACGCGGGCGAGGAGATTTGCGTCGATGTTGCCGCCGGAAAGCACCGTACAAACGACCTCGTCCGCACCGAACGTGATCTTCCTTGCCAACTGCGCGGCCAAGGCCGCTCCGCCCGCGCCTTCGACGACGAGACGGTTATTTTGGACGCAGAAGAATATTGCCCGCGCGATCTCTTCGTCACTGACCTCGACTACCTCATCGACAAGCTCGCGGATGATCGAGAACGTAATGTCGCTTGGCGTCTTGATCGCGATGCCGTCTGCGATCGTTTGTCCTATCTCAACTTTTACTGCGTGACCAGCCTTGAGCGAAGGATTGACCCACGCCGCGTTCTCCGCCTGAACGCCTATGATTCTAGTGTTTGGTTTCAGCGCTTTTATCGCCGTCGCTATCCCTGAGATCAATCCGCCGCCGCCGATAGGAACGATAACCGTGGTCACATCCGGTAAAGCTTCAACAATGCCGATGCCGATAGTTCCTTGTCCGGCGATGACGACTTCGTCGTCGAACGCGTGGACGTACGTGAAGCCCTCTTTCTCCTGTAGTTCACGAGAATGCGCGACGGCTTCGTCAAACGTGTCACCGTAAAGCACGACCTCGCCACCGAAAGTTTTGGTCGCGATTATCTTTGTCAGCGGCGCCGTAACCGGCAGGACGATGGTCGAGCGTATGTTGTTCAACGCCGCTGCCAGAGCAACGCCCTGCGCATGATTACCCGCCGACGCCGCGACTACGCCACGGTTTTTCTCTTCGTCGGTGAGCTGCGAGATCTTATTGTACGCACCACGCACTTTGAAGGAGCCGCCTTTTTGCAGATTTTCAGCCTTGAGGAAAGCCCTCGCGCCGATCTCACGTGAAAGCGGCCCGTCAGCGATCATCGGCGTCGATATCACAATATCTTTGAGACGTTCGCGAGCGGCCTGTATGTCGGCGAATTTGACGGTCATACTATGGCGGCAATTATAGCAAAGATGGCTAAAATGAGATATATTGGCACTGAATACTACGGAGGTTTTTATGCCTGAACTTTTTGGTGCCGGTGCTATCTTTCTTGCGTTTCTAGGTTTCGCTCTTCTGGTGATCGCGTGGAAAACAATAAAGATCGTTCCTCAGTCAAGTGTGCTGCTGATCGAGCGGCTTGGACGGTTTCATCGAGTTGCGGCAAGCGGCTTGAACATAATCGTGCCTTTCTTCGAGGCTCCGCGTGCGGTCTATTGGACAAACGTTCGTCCGGGCACAACGTTTATCGATTCGCGAGAACAGTTCATCGACCTTCCGCCGCAAAGCGTCATTTCTCGAGACAACGTTATGATGGGTGTCGATTCGGTCGTTTACTGGCAGATCACCGATCCGATCAAAGCGACGTATGAGGTCAATGATCTTGTCGGCTCGATCGTACAGCTCACATTCACGGGAATGCGAAGCGTTATCGGTAAGCTTGACCTCGACCACACGCTCTCTTCGCGTGACCAGATCAACAACGAACTTCGAATGATACTAGACGAAGCCACAGATAAATGGGGCGTCAAGGTTACCCGCGTCGATATCAAAAATATCACCCCGCCAGAAGACGTTCGGATCACGATGGAAAAACAGATGACGGCCGAACGTAACCGCCGTGCCCTCATCCTACAGGCCGAGGGCGACAAACAAGCCGCGATCACACGTGCTGAAGGTGAAAAACAAGCTGCGATCACACGCTCTGAAGGCGGCAAACAATCAGCCATACTCGATGCTGAAGGGGCTTCGCAAGCTCGTCTGGTCAATGCGAATGCCGAGGCACAGGCAATCGCTCAGATCGCATCCGCCATCGGCGACCGCGGCCAAACCGCTCAGTATCTGATCACATCGCGTTATGTCGATTCGATGCGTGACATGGCCCGAACACAGAATTCAAAAGTTATCTTTATGCCGATGGAAACCAGTGGAGTGCTGGCGAGCGTCGGTGCATTCAAAGAGGTTTTCGCCGCAACGGGCGAAACGCCAGACGAATTACCAAAATCACCGCGTTCACCGCGTGAATTGGAGAAATAATATGTTCAAATATGCTGCAATATCTGCTGTCGCTGCCATCTTCGCCGTTGGGTCCGTCATTTTTTACACTCATCACATTGAGACAAGCGCCTTGGCTAAGGGAAAATCAATTCTCGATTTTAAGATGCGTGACATCGACGGCAAAGATGTGAAGCTTAAGAAATACAAAGGCAATGTCCTGCTCGTCGTAAACGTCGCCAGCAAATGCGGCTATACGCCACAATACGAAGGGCTGCAATCGACGTATGCAAAATACAAAGATCAAGGTTTTTATGTGCTTGGATTCCCTGCCAATAATTTCGGCGCTCAGGAACCAGGAACTGAGACTGAGATCAGAGAATTTTGCACATCAAAATATCATGTGACCTTCCCGATGTTCGCAAAGATATCAGTCAAAGGCGAAGATCAGGACCCACTGTATAAGTTCCTGACGAGCAAAGAAACCAATCCAGATTTTGCCGGCGATATTAAATGGAATTTCAGCAAGTTTCTAGTTGATCGGAGCGGCAAGGTCGTGGCTCGTTTTGAATCAAAGGCCAAGCCGGACAGTGATGAAGTTACGGCAGCTATCGAGAAGTACTTAGCAGCGAAATGATCAATTAGTTAGTTTTGGATCCACGAATATCGCCGCAAGCGGCATTCGTGGATATTTTATTGTTATGAAGGTTGTAAAAAGCGTTCTCGCCGTTTTGTTCGTAGTCGTGCTGGCTGGCGCCGGGTTTTCGTATTGGATCCTCAGCTCAGTGAAAGCACCGCGCGAACATAACAAAGCAGATCAGTTCATTGTTATCGAAAAAGGTTTGAGCCCGAAACAGATCATCGCAAAACTTTCTGACGAGGGAGTGATTACAAGCCCGACGGCGACACTTCTTTATGTGCGGCTGTTCGGTGACTCAAGCAAGATGCAGGCGGGCGAATATCAATTTTCCTCGCCGATAACTCCGCTGCAAGTTTTGAAAGAACTTGAAAAGGGAGAAACACAAACGACAAAGCTAACGATTCCTGAGGGGTTCACGCGCTTCGACATCGCAAAGCGCATAGCAGAAAAGTTTCCGCAAAATCCTCCCGCAGATGACAAGGCAATTCTCGCATTGATGGATGATGTTTCTTTGATAAAGGACATTGCTCCAGCTGCGACTAATCTGGAAGGCTATTTGTATCCAAACACGTACAACCTTCCAAAACAGACTGAAGCGAAAGAGATCATAAAAACCATGGCCGAACAATTCAAAAAGATTTGGAAGCCGGAATGGACATTGGCCGCACAGTCTATTGGACGCACACCGCATGAGATCGTCACAATTGCATCTTTGATAGAGACCGAAACGGGCGTGGAAAGCGAACGGCCCGTTGTTGCCGGCATCATCAACAATCGCCTAGCCAAAAACATGCCGCTTGGTATCGATCAGACGAACGTCTACATAGCAAAAATGATGGGCCGCTGGGATGGCGTGATCAATCGCAGCGATCTCGATGTCGATTCGCCTTACAACACGCGTATCAAGGTTGGTATTCCTCCCGGCCCGATCTCATCGGTTTCCGAAAGCGCTATAAAAGCGGTCTTGTTCCCGGATAAAAATGATTACCTTTTCTACGTGCGAAATGTAGAACTCAACGACGGCTCGCACTGGTTCTATGCGTCAGCAGCCGAGTTTGAAAAGGGCAAAGCTAAGTATCAGCAGTGGTTGGAAAAAGAGCGGCAGGAAAAACGTGCAGAGGCCAATGCAAATCAATGATCAAACTCCTCGCCCTTGACCTCGACGGAACAACTCTTGATTCAAGCGGTCAACTTTCAGACGAAAATCGTGGAGCAATAAGAGCCGCTGAAGAGCGCGGCGTTCTTGTCACAATTGCAACAGGCAGGCGTTTTCGTGATGCACGGCCAGTAGGACTCGACCTTGAACTCAACGCTCCGCTGATTACCCACAATGGGGCGTTGCTAAAATATGCTCAGTCTGAAGAGATCGTTTCCTGTTCTCCCCTCTCGACTGAAATAAGTCTTGAAGTCGTCCGCGTCGGCAAAGACTACGGGGGCGATGCGTTGGTCAGCACCAATCCGCATGGACACGGCACGCTGCTTTATGATCGCGTTTCGGAGGACAATATTCCGCTCAGGAAATATCTTCGCTGGTCTGAGAACCTACACGGCGGAGCACCTGGCCGCGAAGGAGTTGAGCACGTGTCCAAACTTGAAGCCATTCTTCACAAGCATGAGATAGTTCACATATCATTTTCGGGCACCTGCGATGCAATGAGCGCGATGATGTCAGTTCTCGGTCGTGAGCTTGGCAATTCGGTCACTATCCTGCCGACGATCTATCCGCATCTTGATTTTACACTGATCGATATTCTTCCGGCGGACGCATCAAAAGGACACGGCGTCGCAAAACTGGCGGAGATCAACGATCTGGCACCGGAAAATGTAATGGCTATTGGCGACAATTTCAATGATCTCGAAATGCTCGAGTACGCAGGAACTGCGGTCGTGATGGGAAACTCCGACACCAAGTTGCTTGAACGCGCGGAATTTTATACAACTTTAA
>CAZGSC010000084.1:0-14361 GCA_964528325.1 uncultured Chloracidobacterium sp.
GACCTTAAAGATAATCAGCGTAAAATTTATCTGTTTCACCGGAATTTTGAACCGTCACTTTCCGGTTGTGTCGTTTGCTAAGTTAAATTTTTTTTAGTCCTGAGAAACCGCGAGTAATAGACGCTCGGCGGTTTTTGATTTCACAGGTTATGAAAACAGGCGAACCGGGCGGGTTCAAGAAATGGCTTTATAGCGGAAGCGTTGCCGAGATCGAGGGCCCTGTGCCGCCTGAAGGAAGGCATCACAGCCACCCGTGGTGGAAAGTAATGTGCCTGACAGGTGTCGATTATTTTTCGACGCTCGGATATCAACCTGGGATCGCTTTTCTAGCCGCCGGAGTTCTATCTCCGGTCGCGACCCTTATTCTGGTTCTTCTAACCCTGTTTGGTGCTCTACCTATTTACAGCCGTGTTGCTAAGGAAAGTCCCCACGGTGAAGGCTCGATAGCCATGCTCGAAGCTCTGTTATCGAGATGGAAAGGCAAGCTGTTTGTCCTTGTCCTTTTAGGCTTTGTCGCAACCGATTTTGTAATAACGATCACGCTCTCTGCCGCCGACGCGACGGCACACATCATCGAAAATCCGTTTGTTCTTACTGCAATGCCGTTCCTTGATCATCCGATCCTGGTAACGTTCGTGCTGGTTGCGGTACTCGGCGTTGTATTTCTCAAAGGCTTTAAGGAAGCGATCGGGATAGCAGTGGTGCTTGTCGGTGTTTACCTACTGTTGAATGTCGTTGTCCTTGGCCGTGCTGTGATGGAGGTCGTAGATCATCCAGAACTTCTTCAAAATTGGCAAGCAATACTTTTCACGACAAAAATGTCAGCTGGCCCGCTCGAAGTTGCGGGGTTGGCTGCGATCGTACTGCTTTCGATAACCAGCTTTCCGAAGCTCGCCCTTGGCCTTTCAGGGTTCGAAACGGGTGTTGCGGTCATGCCGCTTGTAGAGAGCCCGAACCGCATCGGCAATACGCGAAAACTGCTGATAACGGCTGCTCTCATAATGAGCTTCATGCTCATTGCAAGTAGTTTTGTGACGAGCGTTTTGATCCCGCGCGAAGAGTTTTGTCCTCGAATTGACTGCGGCGCTATAGCCCTGGCACATGAACCACCCGCCTTCTGCTCATGTACACCTCAGCAAATTGCCGATAAGGCCTCGACTGTGGGCGGAAAGGCAAATGGCCGAGCACTTGCGTACATTGCTCACAAATACCTGGACGAATGGTTTGGAACTCTCTACGATCTCAGCACGATCCTGATCCTTTGGTTTGCCGGAGCTTCTGCGATGGCAGGGTTGCTAAACATTGTGCCCCGATATCTGCCGCGATACGGTATGGCTCCCGAATGGTCGCGGGCCACGCGTCCACTCGTCCTCGTCTTTACAGCGATCTGCTTTGCGGTGACGTGGATATTTGAGGCAAACGTGGATGCACAAGGCGGTGCGTATGCGACCGGTGTGTTGGTGCTGATGTCTTCGGCGGCCATTGCTGTGTCATTGTCGGCGAGACGACGAAAGAGCACATGGACGCTGGCCTTCTGGATGATCTCAGCCGTTTTCGTTTATACAACGGTTGCAAATGTCATTGAACGTCCCGATGGCATTAAGATCGCCTCGTTCTTCATATTTGCCATCATCGCGGCATCGTTCATATCCAGGGCGATGCGGTCGACTGAGATCCGAATTGATAAGATCGAGCTCGACGAAGCAGCTCAGTCCTTTATAGATGAACTAAACGATGAAGGGGAACTTCGAATCGTGACGAATCGCCGCGAGACGGGCGACATGACCGAATATCGCTTCAAGGAGCACGAGAAACGCGTCGATAATCACATTCCTTCATCAGATCCGGTCATTTTTTATGAGATAGAGCCAGGTGATTCGTCTGAATTCAAAGGGAAACTCTACATCCGCGGCATTGATGTCGAAGGGTACAAGATACTGCGGACACAGGCTCCGGCAGTACCGAACGCCATTGCAGCATTTCTCCTTTATCTACGAGACAAGACTGGCAAGATACCGCATGTTTATTTTGGATGGAGCGAAGGCAATCCGATCATGTATCTGGCAAGATACATTTTGTTTGGCGAGGGCGATACGGCACCTGTCACCCGTGAGATACTAAGGCAGGCAGAAGACGATCCGGAAATGCGGCCTAACGTCCATGTAGGCGGTTAATTAACCGCATGAACCGTTCTTTGCGCCGTTTCCGTTTCCGGCATTCATATCAAGAAAACAATTACGGCAATAAACCGGACGACCTTGCGACGGATAGAAGGGAACTGTGGATACTGTAGAACATTTCGCACACTCGGCCCGGACCTCGATCTTGTGGCGTTTTCCGGTAAGTCGGTTCATTACGACAGCTTCCAGTCGGCGATTTTTTTCTTTCTTACACTCTTTGCAGCGTTTGGGAGGATTGAGGAGGTTCTTGTCGTGGAAAAAGACCTGTTCGCCGATTGTCCAAACAAAATCATGGGCACAATCCATGCAGCGAATAGAGACATCTTGGAACTTTTCGGTACTATTCGAAGTCCCAACTGGAGTTGTTTGAAAATCGCCCTCTGACATGACCGATTTACTCCATTCTATCAATGCTCGATTTCAGCAAAATAGAATTTATGTAGTAGATTTACAGTTGAGATCAACCACAAAACACTAGCGTTTTTTCAAGACTGAATAGAGTTGACCTTACAACTATCGATATTGTGTGTCAAGGCTGTGGGATGACCCAACGCAGGCCACAGTCATTTTTATGAAATGTTTAGTTATCGGTTCAGGCGGACGGGAACATGCGATCTGCCGAACATTTAAAAAAAATAGCAACCTGATTCTTTATTGTGCAAACGGAAATGCAGGCATCTCTAAGTCGGCAGAGTGTGTGCCAATCAGGCCCGATGATGTTAGCGGGCTTGTCGCTTTCGCTCTGGATAAAATGATCGATCTCACATTTGTCGGTGGTGAGACTGCGCTTGCACTTGGTATATGTGATGAGTTTGAAAAACGAGACCTGAAGATCATCGGGCCGGGTAAGCAAGCTGCGCAGCTTGAAGCAAGCAAGTCGTTTGCAAAGGACTTCATGGCCCGCCACGGCATCCCAACGGCAAAATACACAGTGGCGCATTCACCCGGCTTCGCAATACTCGAACTTGAAAGCGGTGATTTTGGTAACGCTGACACACCGGTCGTCGTTAAAGCCGATGGCCTCGCGGCCGGAAAAGGCGTTGTCGTTGCTAAAGATCGAGTAGAAGCTGTCACCGCGATCAAGGACCTCGAAAATCTGGTTGGGGCTGACGCCTCCGAAAAGATCGTGCTCGAAGAATGTCTCGTTGGAAAGGAAGTTTCATTGTTGATGTTCGCCGATGGTGAAAATTTTGCACTAATGCCGCCGGTCCGTGATCACAAACGCATTGGCGATGGTGATGCAGGCCCTAATACAGGAGGAATGGGAACCTTTAGCGACGACTCGTTGCTTACCGCGGAACAGTTGGAACGCATCACTGACCTGATCATTCGCCCGACACTGCACGGCTGCGTTCGTGAGGGCTTTCGCTATCGAGGGATCCTCTTTTTAGGCCTGATGATGACAGCCAACGGCCCCAAACTTATTGAATACAATGTCCGCTTCGGCGACCCGGAAACTCAGGCCATCCTGATGCGCCTTGAAACCGATCTCGTCGATATTTGCAGAGCGATGCTCAACGGCACCTTGAATGACCTCGATATCAAGTGGCTTCCGGACAGTTCCGCTTGTATCGTGTTGGCCTCATCAGGCTATCCGGCAAAACCACGCACCGGCGATGTGATCACTGGATTAGATCAAGCTTCTTCACTACCAAATGTCGAGATATTTCATGCCGGAACTGCGCTGTCCGCGACAGGCGAATTAATGACGAACGGTGGGCGCGTTCTTGGTGTTACTGCTATAGGTGAGGATCTGGATCAGGCTCTCTCACGGGCTTATTCGGCGGTTGAAAAAGTAAATTGGCCCGGAATGCAGTATAGACATGACATCGGCAGATAATTAATCGTGGTTGATCGCTGTCAGCTTTTTTTCAAATTCTTCCGCTTCTTTCTTTAGGTCATTCTTTCGACAAAACGCAGCAAGTTTCCCATAACGTTCGCTTGGCGAAACGTCTGACATCCAACAGACTTTTGCCATACATTCAGGACATGCATCAATCGGGCGGCGATCAGTTTCGCCGAGATAATTTGTTCCGCTCATTACACATTCGTATTTCGTGCAGTGCATAAAAGAGAACATATGGCCGGCTTCATGCGTCGCGATCTTGAGAGAGCGGCGTAAGAAGGTGGTGTGAGCGGCTTTATCACCGAGCCGTTTGAGCGACCAAACTCCAATGCGGTCACTCAAACCAGCCTGGCCAAAAACGAAATACATCGTCGAATCGGGAAATAGATCAACATCTGTGAACGCGATCAACGCAGCAGCGTCGGCTGGCAGGATCGGCTTAAGAATTTCATCCATTATGTAGCCCGTCCTTAGTTGTTCAACCTTTGTGACGGCATTGCGACGGATGTCATCGTTTTTGACAGGGCGGATGAGGATTCGAGACGACATTAGCGTGACGGGAAGATCGTAAAATGCTTCGAGATAAGCGGATGTCACATTAATTACATTCTTCTGTTCGGCAGTAAATTTGCCGAGTGGCAGAACATAGATCTTTTGCCTTTCAGATGTTGGTTTGGTTGGGTTGCTATCGAGATATTCTTCGAAAGTCTGTCCGGATTCACGATGAGAACCAAGCCAGTCGTATTGTTCAGGCGGGTGCATTCGCTCAAAAAAGGGTTCAATTTGTTGCATCGCGGAGCGAAGTTCGCGAGCATTTTCCAGGTTTGGAGGAGCGATCGTGTTTACCGCAGGATCCGGTGTGGAACACGCTGATAAAAGCAGCAATATAGCAGTGGCCAATTTCAACTTCACAGTCAAAATTCCTGGACGGCAGTAATGTAAGCGTCGAAGTTTTGCTTCATCTCAAGAACCGAATCTCCTCCAAATTTTTCCCGCATTGCGTTCGCAAGCACGATCGCAAGCATAGTTTCACCGATCACACCTGCTGCAGGAACGGCAGTGATGTCAGATCGTTCAAAAGCCGCCTCACTCGCTTCTTTCGTGTCGATATCAACTGAACGCAGAGTTTTGCGTAGAGTTGAGATCGGCTTCATATAACCGCGTACTCTTAACTCTTCGCCATTGGTAATGCCGCCTTCCAGTCCGCCTGCGCGGTTTGTCATTCGGACGAAGGGAGACGCGGGACTGGAAACAGCAGGCGAGAGTTGATTTTCTCCTGTATCTTGTCTCTCGTCGCTCGTTTCTGCAAATATCTCATCATGCACCTCAGAACCAAGCTTGGCGGCATTGGCGACGCCGGTGCCTATTTCAACTGCTTTGACCGCATGGATCGACATTATTGCCTGGGCCACGCGTCCATCAAGTTTGTCCTGCCAGGATGTGTGAGCACCGAGGCCGACAGGGACACCGTGAGCGACGACCTCGAAGATTCCTCCAAGTGTGTCGCCTTGAGCTTTGGTCTCGTCAATGAGCTTGATCATATCCTTTTGACTAAGTTCGTCGACGCAATTTAAGGGTGAATCCGCCGGGATAGCGGCAATCTCTTCCCACGTTCTCCAAAGGGGGCCCACCTGCACGTGACCCAATTTGATAACGTGGCTTTTTATGTCAATACCGAATGCACTGAGCAATTGTTTTGCAATCGCTCCGCAAGCGACGCGAGCTGCTGTTTCACGGGCCGATGCGCGTTCGAGAATGTTTCGCAGGTCGCGGGTTTGATACTTCAGTCCGCCTGCAAGATCTGCGTGGCCGGGTCGGGGACGTTTTACGACACGGGGATTGTCGGGCTCCGTCTCAAGACTCTCAACCGACATAACTTCTTGCCAATGGACGAAATCCTTGTTCTCAATTGTTAAGGCGATCGGAGAGCCGAGCGTTTTGCTATGACGAATGCCAGACAATATTTCGACCGTGTCGGTCTCGATCTTCATCCGGCCCCCGCGACCATAGCCTTGCTGACGGCGCAAGAGCTCGTGGTTGATCGCGTCGATATCAACGGACATACCTGCTGGAACACCTTCAACAATAGCGACAAGCGCCTTACCGTGTGATTCGCCGGCTGTTGTAAATTTGAAGAACATAAACTTAGCAACAGATTAACACTGAACACAGTTAATTTTTATTCGAATCCTTGGTGATCTGTGTTTATCTGTGGTTTCAAAATCTTTCGCCGAAAAACGATCAGTCCAATGCTCGCGATTATGAGTGATCCGCCTACGCCTGTTTGAGGCGGCAGCGTTTCACCTATTGTTACTGCTCCGATCACGACGGCGATCAAAGGCGTGACGAGTGAGATCATCATTGCCTTGGTCGATTCGATTTTACTCAAAAGCCAATAATAAAGCCAAAAAGCTGCAATTGTGCCGAGCACTGTCAAATAGAGAATGCAGATCACTGCCCGCCACGTCCAGTGAAAAGTGAGAGGGTTACCCTCAACTGTGAGGCTGTAAATTACTATTAAAGGTAAACCACAGATCATTTGGCCAAAAACGAGTGCGGCCGGATGCATAGCTCCACCTTTTGATTTAATAAGGATCGATGCCTGCGCTGCAGCATACGAGCCAACGACTATGCCTACGCAGCCAAGAAAAGCCATCAGGCTTTGTACTTTTAGTTGATCGTAAAAGATCACAGCAACGCCGACGATGCCGATTAGAACCGCAAAGATCTTCAATTTTGTAATTCGTTCGTTGGGTAAGAATATCCATGCGAGGATCAATCCAAAAACAGTTATCATCGCTTGCAGAACGGCCGCGAGGCCTGATGTGATGTACTGCTCGCTCCAAAAGACCATGCTGTAATTGACCGAAAATTGCAGGATACCGGTGAGTGCGATCAACCGCCATTCCTTACCCGTCTTAGGCAACGGTATCTTTTGCAAGCGGATAACGGCGAACAATATCAAAATTGCCAATGTGAATCTAACAGCTGCGAACGTCAGCGGCGGCAGATCATCAAGGCCGATCTTGATAAATATCCATGTCGTGCCCCATATCAGACAAAGGGTGATCCAAACGAGGATTTTCATTGTTCAAAATTGCTAGTTACGCACTTAATATTCAGGCGTGTTCATAAAAACTAAGAGAGGTTTCGCCTTGTTTGAGGATCCGCCAGCGTCGAAGCTTGCCGACTTCGTCAGGCATTTGCTTTTTTGAATGATGCTCGACGACGAGAACGCCCTCATCGTTAAGCAACGTTTTGTTAAAACCGAACTCATGCATGACGATAGAATAATCCGCGTCGTATGGCGGATCAAAAAAAGCGATATCCCAACCGCCTACATGCTCGCGCCCAGTAAAATTTTCGGCATCAAGTGCAAGGATGTCGGTGCTTGACTCAGGAACGTCGAGTTTGTCGAGATTTTCCTCGATCAGCGCGCAGGATTTTTTTGAGCGGTCTACAAATGTAACAAAAACGGCACCACGAGAAAGTGCTTCGATGCCGATCGCACCGGTTCCGGCGCAAAGGTCGAGGAATCGAGTGTCGTCATTGATGCGTGGAGTGAGAATGTTGAACAAAGTCTCACGCAAGCGGTCCGACGTCGGCCGCGTTTTATTATCAGGCGGGCTTTTGAGTACGCGGCCGCGGTAAAGGCCAGAGATCACTCGCATAAAGAAATAGTGTAAAGAATCGTGACGGAATTTACCTGTGGTACGTGAGAAAATAATATTATCCGATGCCGCCAAGCCGAATTTTTTTGTCCGACCGGGCGATCTTTGTCATTTTTGATGTTTCGGGTGATATTCGCCGTTCTGTAAGGTAATATTCGGCCTCCTTTCGCGCAGCAATGAGTATATCGAGGTCGCGGACAATATTGCCGATGCGGAAATTCTGAATTCCTGATTGCCGCGTTCCCAGAATCTCGCCCTGTCCGCGTATCTCAAGATCTTTCTCGGCGATCTTAAAACCGTCGGAAGTCGCTTCCATGATGCCAAGCCGTTCCTTTGCGACAGCGGTTTTTTTGAAGTCGGTCAATAGAACGCAATAACTTTGTTCGGCACCTCGACCGACGCGGCCTCGCAATTGATGAAGCTGTGATAAGCCAAACCGCTCTGCGTGTTCGATGATCATTAACGAAGCATTCGGCACATCCACTCCGACTTCGATGACAGTTGTCGAAACAAGAATATCGAGTTTTCCGGCAACGAAATCCTTCATGATCTCTTCCTTTTCCGCGGGTTTCATCTTGCCGTGAAGCAGGCCGACTGTGTACTGCGGAAAAATGCGCGTTCTCAGGTCTTCGTACATGATCGTTGCCGCTTTTAGATCCATCTTTTCAGATTCTTCAATGAGCGGATAAACGACGTAAACTTGGCGGCCGGTCCGCACCTCACGTTCTATGCCTTTATAGACGCCGTGCCGTTGATCCTCACCGAGGACTACGGTTTTGATCGGAGTGCGGCCCGGAGGCAATTCATCGATGATCGAAACATCAAGATCTCCATAAACAGTCATTGCCAGTGAACGCGGTATCGGCGTCGCGGTCATCACAAGGACATCCGGATTAAAGCCGAGAGCACGCAGTTGTGCCCTTTGTAGCACACCAAAGCGATGTTGTTCATCGATCACGACAAGCCCAAGCCTGTCGAATTTTACATTGTACTGAATGATCGCGTGAGTTCCGATCACGAGATCGATGTCACCTGTTGCAAGGGCCTCATAGACCTTACGTTTGGCCGCGGCTTTTGTGCTGCCGATAAGCAGCTCTACGCGGTAGCCGGATTTTTCAAATATCGCCCGGGCGTTTCGGAAATGCTGCTCTGCGAGAATTTCAGTTGGAGCCATCAGAGCTGTCTGATATCCATTTTCCATCGCCGCAAAAATTGCGAGAAAGGCAACGATGGTCTTGCCGCTGCCGACGTCGCCTTGTATGAGGCGGTTCATTGGGGCATCAGATTTTAGATCGTTGAATATTTCGCCGGTCACTTTTTTTTGCGCGCTAGTCAGCTGGAACGGCAAGATGTTCTTAAGCCTTTGTTTTGTCACATCGGATATTTCTATGACTGTGCCTTTTGATTCATTTTGCCGTTCGCCACGCAGTAGCTGCATAGTGAAGGACAACCAAAAGAATTCGTCAAAGATCAGCCTTTTATGTGCTGGGCTACGATACAGTTCGTAATCCGAAAGCGAAGAATCTTCGGGTGGAAAATGAATTTCCCCCAAAGCTTGCGCACGGTTTATTAGATCTTGGCGTTCGAGAAGTTCAGCAGGCAAGTTTTCGGATACCGACGCGCGCTCGAGATTTTGCAAAACACTATGAATAACTTCGCGGAGACGTTTTGTTTGAAATGGGCCGAGCTTGCGATAAATGGGGACCTTGCCCGTATGAACCGTAGCAAAAGCCGGATCGCCAACGTCTTCGATCAGATCGTTGTCAGTAGCGACACTACTTGATGCTGTACCTGCGCTTTGCAATATTTCCAATTCCTCTGGTTTGTTTACCATCAACGAAAAGGTATTCCGGCGTCCGTCCCATTCCCATTTACCGTATGCGACAAAGCGTGTTCCGCGCGTAAATAGGTCTTGATAATAATTGACTATACGCTCAGCCTGTTTACCAGAGACGAACCATTTCACAATGACCGGTTTGTGCATTCGCTGCTCGTCGGCACCGGTGATCTCAAAAATAAAAAGCGGCGGCTGTCGGGGCCCGCGATTTTTCCCCACGCGAAGAAAGCCTGAGGTCTTGACATAGATCTCAACTGCGGCTTCAACATCGCCGGAAAGCGCATTGATCTGGACAAAATTTGAACGATCTTCGTATCGGGCAGGAAAGTAATTAAGCAGATCTTCGACAGTGACTTCGTCGGGATCCGTCCTGTCCGCAATTCCAGCGACGGCAATAGCCAATTTTCGAATCATTGCAGGCGAAAGATCACCGATAAGCGAGCCGGGAATCTCGACAAGCGGCGTTGATATAGAAATTGCCCTTTTTGTCATGGCTATCACTCAAATCTTCTTTTTGCTCAAACGATAGATCGCCGTCCCGATTAGTACAGATTCCATCGGCATTTCGAGAAACTTCTTGTTCAACTTCTTTAGATCCATCAATGATCTGTCAAAATGATCTAGAAACAGCACCTCGACTTTTAATCCGGCACGATCAAAAGCTGCCAAAAATTCATGATGCCGTCTTCGATTCGGAATCCCACGATTTGAACCTGTAAGCTGCCAAAGGCGATCTGAAAAACGCAAGAACACTCCGGGATCGCGATAGTAAAACCAACAATCGTGCGGCCCAAAATCGACGCGGTGAAGCCCAACACCTTCATCCGTTAATATTCGATCATGTATCTCTGCAAATGCATCGATGTCCGTGATGTGCTCGGCAACCTGAAAAGAACATATCAGATCATACTTACGCGAGGTTTGAGCGGACTCAAGCGGTTCGCCGATAAGCTCAAGTTTGTCCGTTGAATTTTCGGGAAAATGTTCTGCCTCAATAGTTTTATCCCAAGGCAGGTTCGTGAAAAAACGCTCCCAATTGTTCTTGATCTCGCGATACCAGCCCTTTGCAGCCTCTCCAAAGTAATCGCCCGGAAAGCGGTCGATAACGCAATAGTGTTCTGCACCCGCGGCCAAAATACTCAAACCTGATGTTAGATAATCGCCCGGGCCGATCTCGCAAACCGATTTTCCTCTTAGATCACCGGAGTATTCGAGGATCAAACCCAAGCTTCCGAAAGCATAGTTTGTCAGGAACTCCTCGATGTTTGAATAGGTAGTTGCAGTTTTAGGACGCTTGAGCCGCCAGCGGCGGAAAGCCACAGAGCCCATAAGGAAATTTTTCGCTATCTGGACAGCGAGGTCCTTGGCGATGTTTAGGTGTCCCGACCTAGTCCGTTCCATTTGTTACATCAATTGTAAACGGATTGAAATTGGTTTCGCGGTCGTAGAAATCTTCGTGCTCAGCCCGTTTTAGAAAACCTACGATCTTATAGGTCAGAGGTGTTGCCAGGATTTCCCAGAAGACCTTTAAGAAATAATTGCCGATCATCACGCTGAAGACCTGTTCATTAGGCCAAGTCCCGAGGAATGCTATCGGATAAAAGATCAAACTGTCGACCGCCTCGCCTGCAAATGTCGAGCCGATGGTTCGCGTCCATAAAAATCTTCCCGCAGTGAGCAGTTTCATTTTTGCCAGTACAAATGAATTAATAAATTCCCCGGCCCAAAATCCCAGAAGGGAAGCAATAACGATGCGCCAAGTCTGTCCAAAGATCAGGTTAACTGCGGCCTGCTGTTCTGGCGACATCGTTTTTGCCGGCGGCAGGCTTGTTACGACATACGACATTACTGAAGCAAAGATCAACGCTCCAAAACCGGCCCAAATGACCTTTCGTGACCGAGCGTAGCCATAAACTTCGGTTAAAATGTCACCGAAAAGATAACTGAGCGGGAAAAACAGGACGCCAGTGCCGTAAATATATTCGCCAATAATGGGTAGATGTACAGACGAAACCTTATGAACCCCGATGAGGTTTGAGCAAAGCAAAACGGCGACAAATGCCGCCATTATCAAGTCAAAGTAGCGATATTGCCTCGGTGCTGTCATTTCCAGTGGATTGTAACAAAAAAAATGGAAGCTGACGCCTGTTTCAGGCCGCTTCCACATTGTATTTGAAAAATTAACGATCTCTAGGCGAGTTCGGTTACGTGCCTTGTCAGGCGCGATTTATACCTCGCAGCCGTGTTTTTATGGATAATTCCTTTGTTGACCGCTTTATCGATCAATGAAACCGTTGGATTTAGAAGTTCCACGCTTTCTGATTTACTATGCGCTGTCAAAGCGGAACGCAACTTCTTGATCTGTGTCCGCAATTTACTGCGGTTACTACGATTTATCTCTTTGCGCTTCGCATTTTGCCTGACCCGTTTTTCTGCTGATTTGTGATTAGCCATCTTTATTCCTAGTCCCGCAGGACAAACTCCAAATTCTATAGCCTCATCATGGTTTTGTCAAACGCCCGAGCGCTGCTATTTAGCGTTCGAAGCGATAGGCAAATGAGTGCATCATATCCACGAACAGGGTCATTATAGGCGGATATAAAATAAATTCCGGCTTAAGATCGGGCGAGAACATCATTGGCGACAGGTCGGACGCAAAATGAACCTGTGTTCCAATAAGATAACCGATGCCGAGGCATGCAAATACTCCGCCCATCAAGGCCGCCGCCACAGCATACTGGGAGCGGCGTGGTTCTCTTCGCACATTGCCGTCTAGTATGGAATCATGGATGCTGTCGTCAGGTTCCGTATATCGGTCGAATCCCTCTCTGACCCGTCCCACAAGATGAATTACTCCTGCTGCAAACAGGGAAATGATAACAATGTTTCCGATCACGCCCGATTGAGCAAAGAATTGAGGTCGAAGAGCTGTTACGATCACCGTTGAGACAAGGAACGAAACAAGGGGGAAAAGGGCCCGTTGAAAAGCCGTCGCTTCACGACGCTCTTCTTCGATCATCCGGTCGATAATGTCGTTGTAGCGTTTTTCATAGACCATTTGCCGCCAACGTTGAGCATGGCGGTTGGACGATGCAAAAACAGAATCGGAATTGCCGCTGCCGTTATACTGTTGCTGTAAATTCCGCTGATCATACTTCGCCCGCTCTTTGGAATTTCCGAGTATTTCATAAGCCTCGGCAATGGCCGCAAATTTTAGGGCCGTTTCTTCGGAGCCGGTGTTGCTGTCAGGGTGCAGTTTGCGCGCAAGGCGGCGATAGGCCGATTTTATCTCGGCCTTTGATGCCTTTGGTGACACTTTCAAAATGTCGTAGTAATTCACCATCGAAGCGGGTCTGGTTGGAGAGCAAATATCCGGCGAAGCGAAGACGCTAGCCTTCAAATATCACAATCATAACATAGCCATAAATATTATTTTCTGATTATTTTTAATCGAGATCGTCGATCTGGAGGCTTATGGGAAAGGCTCCAGCCGTTTTAACGGCGTCCAAGACATTAGCAACACTACCGTAATCAAGGCTGCGCGGAGCTTTGATAAACACGGTTCGTTCAATTCGGTCTTTTATAGGGCGGGTCGGGTCGTCAGCGAATGACTCGGACACATCTCCGTTAGCAATTCGCTGATCAAATACCTCCATGAGGCGTTTGATCAGGCTTGACGCCTCATTGACGGTTCCCATTCCCGTTTCCTTGTTCAATTTCAATGAGGAGTCCGCACCGATGAACACGATGAGCGTCTTTGGGTTGATCTCGGCGGAGTCGTACTTCTGTGGTTCTGGCGGAGTCCGTGTTTTGAAACTGCTCGGTTTTAACGGCGCGACGACCATGAAAATGATAAGCAGAACGAGAAGGACATCTATCAGCGGCGTGACATTAATGTGAGGTTTGTTCATCGGTGTTCTCCTTTCTCAGTCTCCTGAGATTTAGACACCAATTTGCGAAAAATGTTCCACACTTCAAAATCAAATGCCTTACTTCGTGAGGGCTCCTGCAACCAGTTGTCCACCGATGGCTTTGAGCAGTGCGATGGCTTTTGTCAGGGTTTCATCGTATTCGCTTTCAGGATCACTGTCTGTGACGATGCCTCCGCCAACGTTGAACGTGGCGACCTGATCGCGAATTACCATCGTTCGTATTGCGACGCTCAGGTCAAACGAATATGGAATGCGGAATGAGGAATGCGGAATGTGGTATCCGATCGCTCCCATTGAAAGGCCGCGTGGTGAAGGTTCGATCTCGTCAATTATCCGCATTGTGCTAATTTTTGGAGCGCCTGTGATCGATCCGCAGGGGAACACAGATTTCAGAATGTCTGAAAACGCCGTATTTCGATTCACCTCACCGCTGATGGTCGAAACAAGGTGAAACAGCGTCGGATGCTCTTCCAGATCGCAGAGCTTTTCTACAACAACGCTGCCAAATTCACAGATCCGTCCGATATCGTTTCGCAAAAGATCGACGATCATCGTGTTTTCGGCTCGGTCTTTTTCGCTATTTAGTAAGGCCTGGCGTAAAGCAGAGTCTTCAGCAAAATTAGCTCCGCGTGGCCGTGTGCCCTTGATGGGTGAAGTTGAGATCTTCCGCATTTTGCTGTCAACGTTAAAAAAACGTTCCGGCGAAGCCGACACAACCGTCGAATCGAGCCTTGTAATAAATGCAGCGAACGGTGCCGGATGATCGAGTCGCAGACGATGAAATATGACTTGCGGAGTAAGGCCTTCGGGCAATTGTGCCGATAATTGCTGCGTCAGATTTGTTTGATAAGTATTGCCGTCGAGGATCTGTTCTTTTATTGCTTCAATAGCGGAT
>CAZGSC010000085.1:0-14184 GCA_964528325.1 uncultured Chloracidobacterium sp.
ACATTATTTTCCTCCACGAAATCCTGAATAAAAGAACGGCACCCCAAGACGCGAATGACTGCCGGAATTAGCTATCTCCCAACCGAACCACGAGGCCGTCGCGTAAAATGCGAGCACGGCGACACCGAACACCATATACAGTTTTTTTAACATAAACTCTTACACGTTAGTCATCCGAATCGCTTGAACCGGACGAAGTCGTACTGAACATACTGTCCTTCCAACGGCTTGATTCGAATGAGAACTTTCTAATGAGCCCTAAGACTGGAACGACTATTAAAAGCAGCAGCGCGCATATAAAATTGACACCGCGATTTACGCCTTGCTCGACTTTTACCGAAACAGGCATCTGCGCCTGCCAGTTTTGCCATGTTCCTTCAACCCGCAAGGTGTACTTACCAGCCGGCAAAGACGAGAGAGTGGCATCGGTGGATTTAGAGCCTTCGGTCCACGCGCCGTCACTGTCGCTGCCGCTGTAATATTCTACGGGAATATTTACCGATTCGACTTCCTGACTTTGATCGTTGACGAGATCTACGTCCAGATCGGCCCATGAATTATCAACCGGTGCACCGGCCGTTATCCGCACATTGTTGTTCGCCTTAATATCGAACGGCAGACTGAATGCAGCCTGCGCGGTCGTGGCATTTGTCATCGGCGGAAGCACTACTTCCTGATTGAGCACGATCTTTGTCAAGCCGCTCAAAGGGATCATAAATATTGCCACGATAAACAAAAGCAGTAACGGCAAGGCACCCCAAGTGTAGTAAAATTGTCCGGTAAAAGGCTGATTCGGAGCAACGCCCCAAGGCCGCGGCAAACCTGTGACGCCAAAGATCTTTTCTATCTCGTCGTTGGTCATATACGTCCCCAACGACCAGTTCATTTCGTCAGAGCTCGCTTCCATCGAAAGCATGCGCGGAGCTGCGACATAATCGACCGCCCTAACGGCTTCGCCCTGCTCGACCCGCCAATAGAATTCACCTTTTACATATTCGACAACCGCACGTGCGTCCTGAAATATCTTGTATTTTTTTCCGTTGTAATCCACCGTGCTGCCAGTGACAAAAACATTATCCTGACCAACATCGGCGGGATTTACCGGCTCGACAAAATTCCAGTGATTGTCAGAGTGAACGAGCCAGCGGAAACCGATCATCGGATCATAAAGCAGATACTCGTGCCAGAAATATTGAATTCCCTCGATCGTGACGCTGCGAACAACCGCACCGATGATCTTGAATTTCACATCACCTGGAAAAACACCTTCGGCTCCGATCGCGAGAGCAAAATCAGGTTGATTCGGCGGTGGATCGAGCGCTTTGAAAAAAGAAAGATTGCCCTGATTTACATCAAGCAGCGAATTGCAGTTCGGGCACGTTACGCGTTCGGCTTTGTCCGGAGCTACAAGGGAGAGTGGCCCGCCGCAATTCGGGCAGCCCATTCCGGCCGTCGAAACTCGCCTTGCTTCACGTGTTACAGGTTTTGCGTCACCGAGGCCTATCTCTTCGAGCGTTACATTGCTGCCGACAAAGACCCACGGCGGATCGATGCTGTAATCGATCGTAGCAAACGCGTTGTTCTTTCCTGCCAGGTCCGCGTAAGCAAATTTTTCACCCGGGCTTAGTTTGTAAGGTATCTCGCCGTCTGCTGCTACAGACGTGCCATGGCCTTTTTCCTGCAGCATCAACGGCGTCGGGTTTGGTATCTCGGTAATGATCTGGCCAAGCTGCAGATCATTAAAAGTCGGCAACACAGCTCCCGCCGGCATAGGTTGGTAAAACGTCATGTAAAACCGTCCCTGTGCCTCTGCGAGCCAACCGACCCAGCCATTGGAAAACGTTGCGTACCATTCGTCCCAATATCCGCCAAGCTCATGTTTGAGCTGAGCGCGGCCTGTCAATTCAAAACGCGTGTCTTTGTACGTACCTTTCAGTCCGAGCTTTAGTGGAGATTGGGAATCGGCGATCTCAGCGACCTTGCCAAGATCTTCGAGCGCACGGTCTGTTCGTGCAATTGCCGAACGGCAAAACGGGCAAACGACAACGATGGTCGAACCAGCCTTAAATTCGATCGGCGCCGCGCAGGATGGACAATTTGCACTGAGCACGCTCATTGCTGTCCTCCGGCAATTTCAAACTTGAGATCTGATATATGAGGGGAGCTTTCTCCACGTTCGATCTTTGTGACCGTCACGCTTGACGCTGCGAGATCTGCTTTGAGATTTGTTTCCCAGTCCCACTCAGGCCGGGTTCGACAGCAGTAAAGATTGAATGTGGCGGTGCCATATTCGGGATAAGTGTGACAGGCTAGATGGGATTCCGTAAGTGCGATAAGACCGGTGACACCGCCCTCGCCCTCGAATTTGTGCCACACTGAGCCGACAGATCTAAGGCCAAGATCCGCAATGACGCGGTTCAAGATGTCGCGAACTAAACTCTCGTCACGTAAGGCGGTCTTTTCACAACCGCTCGCCTCGATCAGCCATTCGGTTCCAACGATCATCGGCTTAACATTAACTGCTTTAAAGTGATTTCGGGCATAATACTCATGGGAACCGTGCGGCCGCGAGGTCTGCGTCATACTGCAAAGAAGCGGACGTATGTCGAACAAAACTATAGCTAAATTTTACGTTTTTGTCATTTCGTTTGCGGCCTTGTCCGTAATTTTTTCTGCGTGTTCGGACGTTTCGACAAAAGGGGACAAGATCGAACCGGAAAACCACTACGATCCACCAAAGATCATCGGTAAGATCAGGTCAGGCGATATAGCAGAAAGCAGCGGAATCGCTGCTTCGCGATGTCAGAACGACGTGCTTTGGACGCACAACGATTCCGACGAGGGCCCATATATTTTTGCATTTAAGCCTACGGGCGAAAGCCTCGGCACTTGGAAGGTGCAGAATTCGGTGAACGTAGACTGGGAAGACATCGCTGCCCACAAGGACAAAAGCGGCAAATGTTTTCTTTACATAGGCGACATCGGCAACAACGAACAGCAATTCTTCGAACACTCCGTTTATCGGATCGCAGAACCGATAGTAAAGGAGTCGGATGCAAGATCCGATCGAAGGAATCCGCTGATCACCGAACCCGCCGAAGTTGTTAAATTCAGATATCCGGACACAAAACAGAATGCAGAAACCTTAGTTGTTCAGCCGATGACCGGGAGTATTTATGTTCTGACGAAGCGCCTTGTCGGCCCGTCAGGCGTTTATCGCATCAAGCCCGATTTTGGAAAGCCGGAAACACAAAAGGCGCAGATAATAGCCGAGATATCGGTTCCCTCGATCCCGAACGGCCTGCTGACCGGCGGCGACGTATCGCCGGACGGCAAGCGAGTCATACTATGTGACTACTCGCAAGGGTATGAGTTTGCATTGCCGGCCGGAGCCGCGAATTTCGATGAGATATGGCTGCAGAAACCTGAGATCGTGGATCTGGGCGAACGCAATCAAGGCGAAAGTGTTTGCTACAGCATCGACGGCTCGTCGATATTTGCAACAAGCGAGGGACAACGGCCGCCTATGATCGAAGTAAAGCGCCGTTGAGCAAGAAACCGCTTGTGCAGACGGCTCCTGACTACTGCGTGATCGTGAACCTGCTCTTTAATTTGTCGTCGTTCAGAACTTGGCCGCTGACACGATCCTTTATCACCACTTTTATCTCGTAATCACCAACAGGCATAAGCGTTGTCGGTAAAAGCCGAGCAAGCGTCAATCGCTGGCCGGAATCGCTCAGTCCGCTCCAATCTTCGGCCTGCTGAAGAATTTCCTTTCCGCCTTTCGTCAGAACATAAGTTACGTCTACAGCCGGCCTCAGCGTTGTTTGGTCAACGCCCGCATTGTAAACCTGCAGATAAATGCCAACTTCCTGGCCGACTTTATAAATGCCGGACAGATTAGGAACTACCTTCGCATTGCCGATCACGAACATCTGGCCGATGTCGCGTTCAGTGGTCGATCTCAGCTTCGACGTAAGCACCATCGACGACGTAGAAAGTTTCTTCTCATCGTATTTCGGTACTTCAAAGCCCATGTTTACCAGGCCTTTATTGCCGGTCTCAACGTCACGAACGACAACATCGACTTTGTATCTGCCTGGCGTAAGAGCGATCGCTTTTTGATAGATCGACTGCCGGTCGCGTGCTTCCGACAATTCCTGGGTTGTCGCATTTGTCGTAACCGAGTCCTCAAAAATGCCTGAACGTTTTCCTGAAACAGCAGTGATCTTTCCGAATATATTCATTGACGCCTGCTGCAAACCGCCGACATCTTTGAACTGCAGCTCCTTGTTGCTTGTCTGTACCGTGAAGGCAGTGATGATCCTGTCATCAGACTGCCGGAAAAAGTCGATCCTAAGATCGAAATTAAGAGGATCTTTGTCAAAGATCGTTCCGGAGTCACCGCCAGCCAATTCCTGAAGATCGCTGAATTTCACAGCCGGGGGACGCGACAAACCAACCAGAACTTCCATTCTGCGAAAAGGCGAGTCCTGCTCACGCTGATAACCCATCCGGCCCGATGACGGATCTCCCTGTGGTGTCAAACCGAGCTGCTCTGCCGTTGTCAATCCCGCACCGGGCACTGTCCTTAATGCGTCTTTTTCATTCGCGTCGCGAGCAAGGCGATATTCGCCCGTGCCGGTCGGATCGACAAACTCGATCTCAAGTCCGTCGCCCACATTCTCCAGATGCCGGTAAAACCAAATTTCGAAAGGATATGTCGTTGTGTCGCCGCCGCCTTCATAGCTTGGGCGATTATAAGGGCCTCCTGTCGGATGCGACTCAATTGAATCAGGCTTGCCCCAGGCGATATAGATACGGCCGCGATCGGTTTTCCAGCCGGGAATCCCCGATGAGAAATGTTCGTTTGCGTAGGCTATGCGTTCGTAGTATTGTTCGCGAAATTCGTTTTCCTCAGTATCGGGATTCGGATCGCGGCGGCGCCAGAATTGCTCAATGAAGTTCTCTCGCTCTTCGTCAGTTGCTAACGCTTTGAATGCCTTCTTTTCCTCGTCGGTAATGAGATACGGCACATCATTGTTGAGCCATTTCTTATAAACGTCTTTCAGTTCGGGCTTAACGTTTCGCGGTTTTTCGGTCACGTCCTGGCTCGGTTTATCTTTGTCAGGCGGTTGTGCCAATAACGCGGTATTGCAGGTAACACCAATTCCCACAACCAAGAAGGCCAAAACAAAATTCCGAATGATGCTGTTCTTTAACATAACGATAAAACTCCTGCTCGATTCACCGTGATTGAGACGGCAAAACGGATCAAACCGCAATTCAATAGATTTTAGACAGTAATCGCCACTAATTCAAGATGCAAAACACCCGCGATCTGGTTGTATGCAGGCTAGCCGTTTGCCTCAGCATCTGTCTGGCGCTTTTTACCGAAAAACCATGCAATGAAGATCGAAACGATATACAACACGATCATCGGAGCGGCGAAGAGCATCATATTTGGAATATCATTCGTCGGCGAGACGACGGCAGCTACGATAAGGATCACGATAAGCGAGATCTTCCAAGTTCGGATCATGAGGCCCGCGGTGACAATTCCGATCCGTGCCAAGACATAGGTAATCGCAGGCATCTGAAAGATCAAACCCATCGCGAGCATAATGATAATGATGAAGTCGAGATAATCGCTTGCCTTCAGTAGGAGTTTGAAATCCTGCCCTACGCCAAGCAGATAACTCGCCGCCGGCGGGAACAATATGTAATAGGCAAAAGCCGCGCCGATCACAAATGAAACGGTCGAAAGTCCAATAAATGGAGTGACATACGAGCGTTCATGTTTATACAGAGCTGGCGAAATGAACATCCACAACTGCCAAAGCAGCAGAGGCAGAGCAAATGCAATAGCCGAATAAAGCGAAACTGTTACATACAGAGTAAAAGGCTCGAGGGCCGTTGTTACGGTCATTCGTTCGTCAGCATTCGGTTGGCCGATGGCCTTTTCCTCAAATTTCAGAGGCAGTCGGACGCCCGCAGGAACGATCGCGTTGTTGGTAAACAGCGGTTCGGTCGTGAAAAGCCCAAGCTTGCCGTCAAGATCTCTGGAAACCTTTGCTTTTATTGAGGTTCCGGGTGAAACGACGGTCGGCCCGATACTGAAGGAGTCATCAAAAATATATCGGCCTTCGTCATTTTCCTTTAGGTTATCTATCGCGAGGACCTTCTCGTTGCCGGTGACGCCGCTGACAGGCAGGTCACGCCTTGCTGCTTCCGAGAGCGCCTTGCGAATTGGCACGGACAGAAAATTGTAGATCTTGTCAGAAACGAACCAGCAGGCCAAAAAAAATATAACTATAATGATTACAGAATTTACAAGCCGCTTGCGCAGTTCGTCCAGATGTTCCAGAAACGACATCTGCCCGCCCGCTTCAGGCTGTTGATCTGTTCCGCTTTCTTCCATCAATTGCTATAGCCAGTTCTTTTTATCGTTTGGATCGGCAGTTTCGAGTGGCAGACTGGGTTGATCTTTATGATGAGTATCATTCTCACGCGCTGGCTTTTGCTCTTCGAACACTCCGCTCTCAACCAAGTGCTCAAAATTTGCCGGGTCGATCTGTTTAACTGATGGCTCGACCGGCGATGCGGCCGTGTCAGATATGGGAATAGGGTCAACCCGCTTAACGGGTTCCGCCTCCAAGGCATTGAGATCGAGAGCCTTCGCTTCTTCCTCAAAATTTACCTCGCGTTGCCACGTTTCCTTAAATTCATTTGCCGTGCCGCGAAACTCAGACATAATTTTGCCTGCCTTTCGCGCCAATTCCGGCAGTTTTCGCGGGCCAAGCAAAATGAGCGCGACCAACCCGACAAGCAGCAATTCCGGAGTTCCAAAGGATTCTAAGATGAACAAAAACAATCAGATTACCTCGATAAGATAATTTCCCTTTTCAGCCACACTGCCGATTACCGACGAACCTTCTATTTCACTAATAAAGGCGTTCGCGTTTGCTGATGGCATTGAGATCAGCAATCCGCCCGCAGTTTGCGGGTCAAATAACGCACTCTGCATCTCGCTCGAAACACTTGTTTGTATTCTAACGGTTTCGCCGACATAAACGCGATTATTTTTGTCGCCGCGTGTCAGCATTCCCTGTGAGATCAATTCCAACACATCGGGCAACAGCGGAACCGCTTTAGAATCAACATTTAGCGTAACACGGCTAGCCTTTGCAACTTCATATGCATGTCCCATCAAACCGAAACCGGTCACGTCTGTGCAAGCATTTACACCTACACTTTGCATTACCTTTGATGCCGCAGCCGCAGACGTCGTCATCGCTTTGATCGCCGCCGCTTCGGTCTGGCGACTAGCTTTTCCATTTTTGATCGCGGTGTTTATCGCACCTGTTCCGATAGGCTTGGTCAGGATCAAAACATCTCCTGGCTTTGCTCCGGCATTGGTTATCACTTTGTCAGGATGGACTATTCCGGTGACGGAGTATCCAAATTTCATCTCCTTATCGTCGACCGAATGGCCACCGATCACCACAACACCTTCATCATTCATTGCCTTTTGTCCACCGGCAAGGATCTGGCTCAAAACATCCCAATCGCCTTTTTGCGGATAGCAAACAATAGAAAGTGCGGTCAATGGAGTGCCGCCCATAGCATAAATATCATTGAGCGAGTTTATAGCCGCGACTTGGCCGTAGATCTCGGGGTCGTCGGCCACTGGCGTAAAAAAATCGAGCGTTTGTACAAGCGCAACATCGTCCGAAAGGCGAAAGACACCCGCATCGTCCGACGTGTCAAAGCCGACGATCACATTTTCGCTATTCTGGGCCGGAAGTTTGCTCAAAACTTGAGCAAGGTCGCTCGGTGCGAGTTTAGCCACTCAACCTGCGCAGTCGACCATTTCCGTCAAACGCTTTTGCATTGCCGTAACTCCTTTTATTTCTTTATTATAACGTCGTAAATGCGGTCTAGATCATCGGTGCTGTAAAACTCGATCTCGATCTTTCCGCCAACACCTTTTTTGCCCGGAACGATCTTTACGTTAGTGCTGAGCGCTCGCATCAGCTTGGTTTCCGCAGCTTTAACGTTGGCGTCGACGCTGCGTCCCGCAGATTTCGTCGCGGACTTAATTCCGATTCCGCTTGCTATACGCTTGATCGCCTTTTCTAAATCTCGGACCGACCAGCCGTTGTCGATGGCGTAATTTGCTACCTCGCGTCGCACCTTTACATCATCGGTCGTGAGGAGCGCGCGGCCGTGTCCGGCGGTTAGAACGCCTTCTTCGATCGAACGCTGTATGTCATCAGCTAGTCGCAAAAGCCGTAGCGACGTAGTAACAACGGTTCTGTCTTTACCGACTCTTTCGGCGATCTGGTCCTGAGTAAGTCCAATGTTTTCAATAAGTTTCCGGTATGCATTGGCTTCTTCGATCGGGTTCAGCTCTTGTCGCTGAATATTTTCGACAAGTGCGAGTTCGAGCAATTTTTCGTCTGAAACCTCTCGGATAAAAGCCGGTATCCGACGCAATTCTGCGATCTGCGAAGCCCTCCATCGTCTTTCACCCGCAATGATCTGGTAGCGGCCGCCAAAAGGCCGAACCACGATCGGCTGCACAATGCCGTTGACTCGTATCGATTGTGCGAGCTCCTGAAGCTTGGCATCTGTAAATCGCGTTCTCGGCTGCTCCGGATTAGGTTCGATAAGATCGATATCGATTTCTAAAGTCGTGGACTCTTCGGCCCTAGCGGTTGCGGCGGCTGAAACTGTTGTTGTAACTGTATCTTCTCCAATTAAAGCACTTAAACCTCTTCCAAGAGTTTGTCTAGGCATGTTTCAAAATCTCCTTTGCAAGTTCATCGTAGCTTTCGGCTCCCTTTGATCTCGGGTCGTAAACCATGATCGGCTTCCCGAAACTCGGAGCTTCGGCGAGGCGCACATTTCGAGGGATAACGGTTTCCAGCACCTGAGAACCGTAAAAATCCCGTAGGTCCTTTGCCACTGCGGTCGATAGATTGGTCCTCTCATCGAACATTGTCAAAAGGAGTCCCTCGATGGTAAGAGCTGGGTTTAGTTCCCGCTTAACTCGTGTCAATGTGTCAAATAGTTCTGTCACACCTTCAAGCGCATAATATTCACATTGGATCGGTACGAGCAGCGAATCAGCAGCGGTAAGCCCGTTGAGAGTCAATATTCCAAGTGACGGCGGGCAATCGAGAATTATGTAATGAAAGAATGCTTTGATCTCCGTAAGGAGCTCTTTTAAAGCAAAATTGCGGTTCGGCCGTTCGACCAGCTCAACTTCTGCGCCGGCCAGATCTTTGCCGGAAGGTAATACCCAAAGTGTCGGTATCTCAGTAGGCAAAACCATGTCCCGCACAGGATCGCCCGAGATCAGAGCATCATATAAGGTCTTTCTGGTATTTTCGCGAGGAATTCCGGCTCCGGAAGTGGCATTTGCCTGGGGATCGGCGTCAACAAGCAAAACTTTACGTTCACGAGCCGCCAATGCCGCCGCGAGATTAATTGCGGTAGTTGTCTTTCCTACACCGCCTTTTTGATTAGCAACAGCTATTATCTTACCCATTATTGCCCATTTGTAACGAATTTCTAACTTATCACAGCCGTGAGCCAAATTCTAATCGTGAATGTGGGACGTGCCACATTTGAACATTGGAACCAGCAATTTTACCTGATTTTGCAAAAACCCCTTAGCCGCTGAACCAATGTGGCACGTGCCACATTGAGAGACTAATTTCTGGAGGTTGGAGATGATGAATTGGCGGTCAAATGAACCAGAACAGAAGAAAGAGCTGCCGGTGTCAAGCCGTTTATGGTGCGGACCTGGCCAAAATTTTGTGGACGAGCTCGTTCGAGCCGCTCGACCATTTCATTTGACAAGCCGCCAATTGAGTTGAATTGGAAATCTGCAGGAACTCTGAGGCTGTCGTGGTGATTGACACGCTCGGTCGCCAATCTTTGTTTTTCAATATAGCCGCTGTAAAGAGAATCAGCAAGAGAAGTTTCCAGATCAGCGATTCTTGTTTCCTTTTGGATCTCAATTGGCAATAGGCGATGGATCAACTCTGAGCTGACACCTTGACGCATTGCCAGTTGGGAAAGTGTTATGGAATCACCAAGATCAGCCCCCAAAATTTGTGAAATGCTGGCATACTCGACCGAAGACCGTTTGAACCTCGTAATATCAAGTGCATTGCGTAGATTGGCGATCCGGTCTCGCTTTGTGTTAAACCGTTCCCAGTCCGAATCACCAACCAACCCAATTTCACGGCCTTTTGGTGATAACCTTTGATCGGCATTATCATGCCGCAGTGTGAGTCGGGCTTCAGCTCGAGATGTGAACAAACGATATGGTTCATCAACCCCGTGCCGAATCAGGTCGTCTGTCAGTACGCCTATATATGCCTCATCTCGTTGTAAAATAAAGGGTTTACGGTCCTGGACAGAAAAAGCAGCATTAATTCCTGCCATCAAACCCTGGCAAGCGGCTTCTTCATAACCTGTCGTTCCATTGATCTGTCCGGCGAAAAACAGACCATTCATGCGGGTCGATTCCATCGTCGGACGCATCTCTCGCGGATCGACAAAATCATATTCGATAGCATAGCCGGGTCTGATAATCTGCACATTCTCAAAGCCGTTGATCATTCTAAGAAGTTCAAGCTGCAGGTCTGAAGGAAGCGATGTGGAGAAGCCGTTCAGATAGACCTCGTTCGTGTTATGTCCTTCAGGCTCAAGAAATAGCTGATGACGATCCTTGTCCGCGAACTTAACAACCTTGTCCTCTATTGACGGACAATAGCGCGGCCCAACGCCTTTGATCTTTCCTGAATAAAGCGGTGACTGGTGCAGATTTTCGCGGATCGTCCGATGAAGCAGGTCGCTTGTGTAGCCAATAAAGCACCGGATCTGTTCTTGCTCGATCTTCTCGGTTGCGAACGAGAATGGAACCGGCTTTTCGTCGGGCGGCTGCGGTTCAAATGCATCCCAATCTATGGTGCGGCCATCAAGCCGCGGAGGTGTGCCTGTCTTTAGTCGTCCGACCGGGAAACCAAAAGTCTTAAGGCTTTCAGCAAGTTCAATCGAAGCCGGTTCACCGGCTCGTCCGGCAGAGAATGTTTTGCGGCCCGTGTGGATCGTTCCGTTGAGAAAAGTTCCGGTTGCGATCACAACAGCTTTAGAGCCAAAGCAACGCGAATCCTGCATCTCGACGCCGATAACCTCATTATTTTCAACAATTAAATCGACAACTACGCCTTGACGAAGATGGAGATTTGGTGTTGCTTCAAGGACGCGGCGCATCTCTGTACGATATAGGCCTCGGTCGGCCTGGGCACGAGGCGATTGAACGGCAGGCCCACGCGATCGATTCAAAAGACGAAACTGGATCCCTGTCCGGTCGATGACACGGCCCATAATGCCACCCAAAGCGTCGATCTCACGCACGACATGGCCCTTAGCAATGCCGCCAACCGCAGGATTGCATGACATCTGTCCGATGAGGTCAAGATTGATCGTGACAAGAGCAGTTTCTGCTCCCAGGCGCGCGGACGCTGAGGCCGCTTCGCAGCCCGCGTGCCCGGCACCTATCACTATTACATCAAAACTTTCGTCGAACATATTTACCTGCAATTCGTCCGCAAAGGAAAACTATGATTCTACCGTATTGAAGAGTCTTTGCCAATAAAAACGGCTTTGATGCGGCGTCTATATAAAGCTATTTTCCGATGCAAAAAGGAAGATAAGTTGCTAACCTATTATATTTAATACAGTTAGGGAATCACTGCGTTGAGAGAGATACAAATAAGGTGCAAAACGCGGTGTTTTCTACTGTTTTCGACGCATTTCGGACGTCGGTATTATACGAAAAAACTCCCTGAAAAGGTAACCTTAATCCATCTCAATTCAGGAGATGTCAACGGAACCGCCAACCTGATGATTACAAATTCTATTCAGGCAAAACGCATCGAGTGCCACCGAGTGGTACGAAGCGATATTCACTGGACTTCGTCATAATGGTTTTCACTCGGTGACCGTCCATACCAGCAAGTAGCTACTACATTTCCTACTACATTCCTGCTACGTCCAATTTTCTGAGCGGGCAATGCAGTTCCGCCTTTTCCTCGGGTATTCGGCCCTCCCGCCCAGTCTTGTTTACGCCCAGTCGGAGCAGAGCAGTTCGGCCTGCATGAGAACGATCTTGACGGCTTCTTCCTGAAGGTCGGGCGGATAGCCGTATTTATTTAAGATCCGTTTTATCATTACCTTGATCTTTGCACGGGCGCTTTCGCGGACGTTCCAGTCGATAGTCACGCTCTGGCGGACTTTGCTTACCAGTTCCGCGGCAATCACTTTCAGCTCATCGTTTCCCATCGCTAATACAGCAGATTCGTTTGCGGCAAGGGCGTCGTAGAAGGCGATCTCATCATCATTCAGGCCAAGATCAACGCCCCGTTTCGTGGCGGAGTCCATCTCCTTGGCGAGTTTGATGAGTTCCTCGATCACTTCTTGAGTCGCGATCGCCCGATTGTGGTATGCGTTAAGCGTGCTTTTCAGCATTTCCGAAAACATACGGCTTTGGACGAGGTTGTGCCTGGAGCGCGTGGTGATCTCGTCCCTGAGTAGCTTTGCGAGCAACTCGGCGGCGACATTCTTGTGTTTTAGGCCACGCACCTCGGCAAGGAACTGGTCGGACAATATAGATATGTCCGGCTTTTTTAACCCGGCGGCGGTGAAGACATCGATGATACCCTCGTTTGCCATGATCGCCTTTGACACGAGTTGGCGAATGGCGGCGTCCATTTCTTCAGGTGGACGCTGCGAGCCGGAGCTTTTGCCGAGCTGAGCCTTTATTGCCTGAAAGAACGCGATGTCATCGCGGATCTCGACCGCTTCATCGGAGGCAGCGCACAACGCGAAAGCAATAGATAGCTCATTGACCACCTGAATGAAACGCTGCTTTCCGTCCTCCTGTCGAAGGACGTGTTCCTGTGCCGCAGGAAGCAGGCCGAGGCGTTCTGCCGACGTGCCGGTCATCCATTTGTCCCAATCGAAGCCATGGAGTATTGAACACGCGATTTCGTGCTTTTCAAGCATCACGGCAATTGCCCCTGCCGTATCGTTACTCGGGGTGCCTTTGCCGCCGCTTTGAGTGTAGGTTGCGAGTGCATGCTTCAACTGATCGGCAAGCCCGAGGTAATCGACCACGAGGCCGCCCGGCTTGTCACGGAAGACGCGATTAACACGGGCAATAGCCTGCATGAGGCCGTGGCCGCGCATCGGTTTGTCAACATACATTGTGTGAAGGCACGGGGCATCGAAGCCGGTGAGCCACATGTCACGGACGATCACAATTTTGAATGGATCTTTGCTATCTTTGAAGCGATTGGCGAGTGCTCGTCGGCGCTGTTTGTTGCGAATGTGCTGTTGCCACTCGGGACCGTCGTCTGCTCCGCCGGTCATCACGATCTTTGCAACACAAGACTTCTTTTTCTCCGCGTCGGTGTCGTCACCTTCGGTGCTTGCCCACTCGGGGCGGAGTTTGATGATGGCTTCGTAGAGGTCAACGCAGATGCGGCGGCTCATACAGACAATCATCGCCTTACCGTCCATCGCTTCGAGGCGGCGTTCGTAGTGCTCCACGAGATCGGCGGCAACGAGTGCGATCCGTTTAGGATCGCCAACGAGAGCTTCGAGTGCAGCCCATTTCGTTTTGAGTTGCCGCTTCTTATCCTCTTCCTCACCTTCGGTTATCTCCTCAAACTCTTCGTCGATCTTCGGGAGTGCGGCTTGATTTAGCGCCAGTTTGGCGATACGGCTCTCGTAATAGATCGGGACCGTCGCCTTATCCAACACCGCCTGCTGGATGTCATAGATACTGATGTATTCACCAAAGATCGCTCGCGTATTGGCGTCATTCTGCTCTATCGGCGTGCCCGTAAAGCCGATGAAGGACGCACGCGGCAGAGCATCTCGAAGGTTACGGGCGAGTCCGTCTATAAGGTCATATTGGCTGCGATGTGCTTCGTCGGCGATGACGACGATATTTTGCCGTTCCGACAACGCCGGCATTTTCTCGCCCTTCTCGGGCATGAATTTCTGGATCGTTGTGAATATCACGCCGCCGCTGGCGACTTGGAGCAGCTTCCTTAAACCCTCTCGATCCTCAGCCTGAACCGGCATTTGCCGGAGCAG
>CAZGSC010000086.1:0-14125 GCA_964528325.1 uncultured Chloracidobacterium sp.
ATTACATATTTCCGGCGTTTCACCAGATTCGTAACGAGGTCGCCGTGACGCGTTGGCGCTCTGACGGCGACACAAAATGCCCGATGGTGATGCGTGTGCCGGTCGGCGGTTATCTAAAGGGAGGTGCCGTTTACCACTCGCAATCGGGCACGACGCTTTTCTCGCACACGCCGGGATTAATGATCGTGTATCCGTCAACCGCGCTCGATGCGAACGGCTTGCTGCGAACCGCGATCCGCTGCGACGATCCTGTTTTGTTTCTTGAACACAAGCATCTCTATCGTCAGGTTTACAACAAGTCGCAATATCCATCGAGCGATTTTCTGATCCCGTTTGGCAAGGCGAAAAAGGTTCGCGAAGGCAGCGATGTTTCGATCATCACGTTCGGCGCGCTTGTTGAGCGTTCTAACCAGGCCGCAAAACGCCTCGAACAACAAGGCATTTCAGTCGAGATCATCGATCTCCGCACGCTCGTGCCGTACGATTGGGAAGCGATCGCCGAGTCCGTCAAGAAAACCTCACGCGTCATCGTCGCCCACGAGGACCCGATCTCCTACGGCTACGGCGCCGAGATCGCCGCACGCATCTCGAACGAGCTTTTCGAGTATTTAGATGCGCCCGTCCGCCGCGTCGGCGCGACCGACACCTTCGTCGGCTACGCCCCGCAGCTCGAAGATTTCATCCTGCCGCAAAGCGAGGATGTCGAGGTCGCAGTCCGGGAACTGATTAAATATTGAATCGACATCGTGCAACCAAACTAATTTGAAGACGTTCAAATACATAGATGAAAAAGCACTTAGTTGGTTTATTCCTTTGTATTCTGACCTTTGGGCTGAGCGTGCTGATTGCACCGCGTGCTTTTATTGAAGTTGGTCGAGGCTCGGCGGCAGGCGGTGAACAATCGTGCCTAGTTAGACGATTTTTTTCGGATCTTGGTGAAGACGTGGTATTTTGGTCATGCACTGCGATCAATCCCTATCGATCAGTTGAAGAGGAATTCGAATCTAATGTTGAAAAGTACGCGACGATTTCGCGTACAGAGACACGCGCGGTTGTCACTTATACTACAGGCGAATTTAAAGGCTATTGCGTGCTTCGGTTAGATGGCACTCAGCGCAATGACGTTTGTTCTATGTCTCTTTCCGTAGCGCTTGAATTCGAAAGCCAATATTTCACAAATGTCTAAGGTTGTAGTTCAGGCATTCGGTGTTTCGCTCGACGGTTTTTCCGCGGGCACTGACCAGTCACTCGAAAATCCGCTCGGTGTTCGCGGGCCGGAGTTGATGGAGTGGTTCTTTCCTACCAGGACATTCATCAAGCAGCACGGCATCGGTGAAGGTGGTGAAACCGGTATCGACGACAGCTTTGCTGCCGAGAGCATGCGCGGCAAAGGTGCTTGGATACTTGGACGAAACATGTTTGGGCCGGTTCGCGGGCCTTGGCCTGATGAAGAATGGAAAGGCTGGTGGGGCGACGAACCGCCATATAGCGTTCCGACATTTATCCTCACGCATCATGCACGTGAACCCATCGTAATGAAAGGCGGCACAACGTTTCATTTCATCACCGACGGCATTCATTCAGCGCTTGAACAGGCAAAGGCAGTAGCCGGAGACCGCGATGTGCGCATCGGCGGCGGTCCGGCGACGGTTCGACAATATTTACAAGAACGATTGATCGACGAACTGCATCTCGCGTTGCGGCCCGTAATTCTCGGTCAGGGCGAGCCGCTCTTTGCCGGACTTGATCTCCGCGCACTCGGCTATCAAGTAGACCGAATGGTTCAAGGCGAACGTGCCGTGCATATGTTTGTGAAGAAGCAAAACTAGATATCTGACAATTTATAAACGCCCTTAGCCAGACGCTCTGCAAAGCCTTTGTCAACGAGTTCGTGATTTGCTTTTCCTGATTCCCATCGTTGAAATCCGAATTTACCTGAAAGTTCACCGACAAGTGTCATTCCGCACATTTGCAAATACGTGCGGGCTAGCTCACGAACGGCGTCTTCGCGCTTCATCTTGATCTTTAATTCTTCCGGAAACCGTGCCTCGGCAAGGGTCCAGATGTAGGTGAATTTTGGAACATAGACAACCTCTTGCGGCACGACCTTCATCCGACGCTGGAGTTCATCCATCGCATTCGTAAGGTCTTTTTTATCTTTAAAACCGCACTCTTCACGAAGATCGGCGGTTGCCATTTCCCATTCTTTGCGGAGAACTTTCAAGACCAACTGCGCGTTCTTCGACAAAACACCTGATTCGCCCTTTCGCGAGCAGCCCCAGATCGCATTAAAGACCGGTATCATTCGCGGTGCGAGAAACCATGATTTGCCCTTAATAAGTTTTGCGTAATAGAGCTTGCCGCGAGCGATTACCTCGTCCTTGAGCACCCAGGCGCGGCTTGCTTCATAATCTTTTTGAACATTGCGCGGCATATGAGCATCGCGTCGGCCGCATACTGCGATATAGACCGACGGCATCATTTTTCGGGCGTCTGTGAGGCCGAGACAGTAGCCCAGGTCCTCGACCATAGACTCAACTTCCTCCGCTGAATCTACCTTCAGCGAATCTTCGCGGTGCCATTTGCGGTCGCGGAAAAGTTCGATTTCTTCGGGCAGAGCCTTCATAGGAAATTGAGCGCGAGCTTATTTAGAAGAAATAATAGACAAAAACAAAAGGACGGGCAATCGTGCGATTACCTCGTCCTTACCAAAATAGCGAAACACATTGTTTTGTTCCACCTTGTTCCATTTGTTCCACTTGTGGTGGAACGGAACAAGATGATATCAACGATCTCTTTGCACAGGCGACGAAGACTGCACCGTGATCGTAGTTCCCTGAGTCAGTCTGATATCGTTTTCGCCCTGAATTGCAACTGTTCCGGCTCCTCCTCCGGCACCGATGATCGCTCCGATCGCCGCCCCTTTAGCTCCGCCGGCAATGGCACCGATAACGGCACCGATGCCGCCGCCGATGCCGCCGCGCTTAACCGTTTGCTTGGTTTGATTGTCGCCTTTGATGGTTCCTTCGTTGTCAACCGGAATATTCTTGCCGGTTACTTCGGTCACAGATTGCAGATAGCCCGCAAAATCGTATGTCTGGCCGTTTCTTAGAGTTATTCTCTCAAAGTTCAATGTGACGTTTGACCGGCCGGTTACCTTTCCTGAGCGGTTAACATTCGTAATGTAGCCGTCGACAGTCGCTCCGCGAAATTCGTCCGGTGATTGGACGGTCATGCGAAAGCGGTCATTGTTCTGTGAAATCTTTGTATTGATCTCGTTTTCGAGAATGCCGGAGATGACCACGCCATTTGGAACGATATAATTGCCGGCACGCGGCGTCGCAGGCACAGGAGTTCTACCGCGTGTTCCGCCATTTGCAACGGGTGGTGATTGATCATTATCAGAATAGCCGCCATTTTGATCCGGCGTGCTTGCGTTCTGGTTGATGCCGAGTAGGGCGACCGAATCGGTCTTATTGTAAATACTCTCGGCAATAACCGTCTGGTTTAGATAATCGGTCGTGATGCGGCGTGATACTTTCATCGCTTTGCCGTTGCTTAGCGAAGTAAATGTGATCGTGTAGTCAGTATCGCCGCCGAGGCTGGAAACAATCAGCTTCTCACCGCTAAGCGTGGCCCGAACGCGGATCGTTTTGCCCGTAGCTGACGTTTCCGACTTATCGCGTCCGTCGGCAGTGAAAGTAACCGGTGAGGCATTTGACGTTGCGAGCGTCACCTGATTTCCACGAATATCAATGGCGATCTGGCCCGGAGCCTCGAGCTTGTCCTTCAGATCTTCGCGTTGTTCGGTGCCGAGACTGGTGTCGGAAACAATATCATCAATGTTCTCGCTCCTTGCGGTGTCCAGATCATATGTGCCGGAAAGGCCGACGCTCAGTGTATTGCTTTGGCTGGGAGCAGGGTCATTTCTGACCCATGTGGGATCATTATCAGTGTTCCAGTTTGGTGTTATGCCGTAGTTCGCACCCAAACGCTCGATCTGTCGTTTGACACCTGTCCAATCGTCTTCGACGCGGCGGTTTTGGGGATTGACGCGCAGAAATTCGTTCACGCGGTCAGCGGCGTCAACGATCTGGTTCACATCGTCGCGATTTTCGCGTCGCCGGTCGAAGTTATCCTGAAATTGCTGGATGCTGTCGCGCAAAGGGCGAATCGAGTCTGACAGATCTGCGATCTGGCTATTGTTCGATGACGAGCTTTGCATCTGATACCTTGCATTTTGCTCAAAATCATCGAGTTTCGAACTCAGGCTGCGAAGTATATCGCGAACTTCGCGATCGTTTCGCCTCTGAGCGTTCGCCAAACCCGCAATGCCAAACAGCATCGACACAACCACCAGCGAAAGCGACAATTTACCTTTGATCTTGTTCATAATTCCCCCACTTTTTCGTCCGAAACGGCGCATTACTGCCCGCCAAGTTTGGAAGCATTTTCTATGCCAATGGTTGTTTGCTAATGGCTCAGCGCAGGTTTTAGTTTGTGCTAAAATTGGATTGAGGTGCGTATGATGAATACGCAAAAATAATATGTCAGGAAGTAATAATAAAGCCACAGTCAGCTACGCCGGCGACGAATTCTTTATCGGCATCAGTCCATCCGGCCACGCTCAAGTAATGGATTCTAAAGGAGATAGGCATGCCGCTCCGACACCGATGGAGATGCTGCTCGTTTCGGTCGCCGGCTGCACGGCGATCGACGTTATGTCGATACTGCAAAAAAAGCGGCAGGATGTAACGGCATATGATGTCGAGATAACGGGCGACCGAAAAGAGGACCATCCTCGGGCATTCATCAAGTTTCACATCCACCATATCGTGCGCGGACGCAACGTTTCAGAAAAAGCGGTCGCCGATGCCATCGAATTGTCGGACACAAAATACTGCTCAGTCGCCGCAACCGTTCGACCAACAGCCGAGATCACGACAAGTTTTGAGATCATTGAGGCGTAAAGTTGCAGTATTGAGCATTGCTTTTAGAACAGTTCGATTCGTCCATCGGTTGTGGATACCGGCGGCTTGCCTTCGTTGAACATTATTCGCTGCCAAGTAAGCGGCGAAACCGAGCCCGGCATACCGAGCGCTGCGAACCTAAGATTCAAAAGTGAGCCGTTTTCGCCGATCGGGATCGCTCCATAAACAACAACTCTCAAAATTCCCGGCTTTGTTGCATTTGCCATTGCTGTAAAACCGCGACTGGCTGTTGCTTTTACATCGACAGGGTTCTCCATTGGCTGTATTACATCAGGATCATAGCTAAGATCAAATTCATAAGAGATCACACCTTTGCTCGCGATTCCCTTAACATTGATAGGCACAATGATCTCTTTGCCGGCGACCGCCGTTAACTGCGGTAATTCAACCGAAATACTACGCTCCGGCCCGCCGTCCTCGCTTTCCATTTTCCACTTTCCACTTTCCACTTTTCCTGCCGGGCGCGAACCGGTATTGGTCCAGTTACCGGAAACCTCGCCCATCAAAAGAGCGGCGTAATCCTGATCCATCAAGTCGGTTATCGACGGATATATTTTGTTAGCTGGATCAAATTTCCATTCACCCGACGATCCGCCGTCAAATCCGAGAACGTATCCTGCAACGAGAGCGGAATCGAAGGATGAGATCGTGCCGTTTCCGCTCACATCAGCAACGAGTAGAGCATTGCCGGTCAATGGGTTGATCGATGAAACATGCTGTGCGACCCTGGCCGCATCGAATGAACTTATTGCGCCATTTTGACCACCTGTTTTGGAAGGCGTGATCGTGTAGGAACCTTCCCCAAATCCGCTGAGCGAATACTGGCCGGCAGTTCCACCGGGTGCATCTGTAAAGACTGATACCGGAATCGAGCCCGAGCCACTCATAAGTACGTGCGAAACAAAACGCGGCGGCACGTCCGCGTTAGCATACGTAACGGTTCCGTTGATCACGGCAGGAGGCGTTGGAGTTTGCGTCGGCGTGTCAGCTGCTGTGGAAGTGGCGGTTGGCGTAGGCGATGGTGTCACCGACGGGATGAATACCGATATGTCAGCAACGAATATCCCGCTCGGATAGAATCCTCGAAAGCTCTGGAGACCTGTCGTGGTACTTCGAGTATAGAGGCCCATTTCGTCATCATCGTAAAATTGGTCATGCGTGACATATAGAGTGCCCGTTGCTCCGCTGATGTCCATACCGATACCTGAACGTGCCGTAATGTAAGGCGGCGGCGTGTTTATTGTGAACATAAGGCCGCTGTTTGGGTTTGGAGTTCCGTTCATGCCCCCGATCGTCACAAGTGCGTCCAATCCAAAGTCCCATGCGTAGAGTGTCGTCGAGGCGGCACCTGCGATGTTGTCAGCGTACGCGGCAGCAGCGATACCGAAATTTCCGCTTCCCTCTCGTGGATCACCAGCAGCGAATACCAGATTTGCATCTATCGCCTCGAGCGTTCCGTTGTTTGGATCGACACGGAAATTGTTGTTCGCCCCGCTGATGCCGTTTGACCCCGTAAGGATGCGAATTTTGTCCGTGACCGGGTTGAACTCTATTTCAACAAGCTTGCTCTCCGTTGTGCCCAGAGTAAATTCGCTTCCAACCGGCGTCAACTGTGCCGTTGTCAGATCAACCGTGTAAAGCTGCGCAACCACCGGGACTGTGCTATTTGTACTGATCGCAAACAACTGACCGGTCGCTGGGCGGAAATCGATACTTCGCAAACTCTGGCCCGGAACAACACCGGTAAACGGGCCGATAGTTGTTATCGTACCGGGCTCAATGCTGCTGAAGCTTACGAGGTTAATTCCGGGATTGCCACCCCAGCTGTTGATCGCGGTCATTCCGTAAATGAGCTCAGGCGATGCGGCCGGCGTTGGGGTTACCGTGTCCGTCGGCGTATCTGTTAGTGGTTCTGTTGCTGTTGACGTATCAGTCAAACGCTCTGTCGGTATGTCTTCATGCATTGCCGTGGAAGTGCTGTCACCACTAACGCTGCCAGCGTTTACGACGTTTTGCCCCAACTTAGACATGGCAAAGACCAAGAGCAACGACGCGCAGGCAATATAGAATGCCGCGTGCCGAAAAGGCACGGAAAAAACCGGCTGAGAGGTAGTTTTGGGAGGTTTCATTCTGATCGATCTCCTATTCTGCTTCTTGTAAACACTCAATTCACGCTCGTCCGAAGAATCCCGGTGAAAAATATAATAAGCAGCAGAGGAAGATCGTTCTAAAAACTTGATTCGCCAGTAGATTACCGCTGAGACCTTGTTTTTGCAAGATAAATGCGGCGAGGCATTAATAGCTAACGAGGGTGCGTCGGCAGTGGTATTGCGTCCACATAACTATTTTATTATGTTGGGTTTTCTTGTATCTTATTAGAGGAATTTTTGGTCTTGCGGGAGGTTCCAGATGAAAGGAAAGATAGAGATATTGCTCATTTTGGCCGTCTTAGTTACTTTTGCAAGCGCGGTGTTTGCACAGGAAGTCGATCCGGCTGCACGCGCTGCGCGGTGGAAAGAATTCAACAAGAATAACTTTGAGAAACTAAACTTTGCCAAGACGAGGCTGACAAAATCGCGCATTGCGAAACTAAAGGTAGACGAGGATGGCGATGATCTTGCATTGCTTCGCGGTGTCGTTTTTGGCAAGCACGGCCGTATTTTCAAGGAGCGGCCGATACAGGACTATCTTGAAAAACAGTCTTGGTACAAACCCAATAAGAATTTCAGCAATGCCGCTCTGAACGCGGTGGAAAGGGCAAATCTTGACCTTATTCGCCTTGGTGAAGCTGAAAAGCACCAGTTCGTCGAACCGGGCGACATGCGCATCTGGAAGGCAAAGGTCATCACGGACGATAATCTGCGCGATTATTCCGGCGCCGAGTTGACCATTCTGATCGCAGAGATAGAGGCAATTCACGGCAAACCATTTCGCGAGGAATGGCTGCAAAAATATTTTGACGAGCGGTATTGGTACAAAGCAAATCCCGCTTACAATCCGACCGTCTTGACTGAAACGGAGCGAAAGAATATCGAAAGGCTGATCGTTGAGAAGGAAAAGAACCATAAGACCGCGATCTCGATCGGCGATATGGACAATTTTCAAAATGTCCTGCTGACGGAAGATAAACTCGAAGGTTTGAGCCTGCTCGATCTGCGTATTTTACGAGAGGAGTTTTACGCGCGTCACGGCAAGAAGTTTGATGCGCCGGGCATTCGCGATTACTTTAACTGGCGCGACTGGTATAAGCCCGCACGAAATCAAAAAACAGTAAAGCTAAATGTTACCGAGCAAAAAAACGTTGATCTGCTTGCCGCTCGTGAGGCAAAGATCCGCGAATGGTTCTCGACAAATCTTGTCACAGACGAAACGATAGGTGCTTTGTTCGCCGAGGATCTGCGTGTGCTCAGAAATGAGATCTATGCCCGACACGGCCGCGTATTCAAGGATGCAAAGCTTCAGAAATATTTCGAAACACAATCTTGGTATAAGGCAGATCCAGAATTTGTTGACGATCAGCTAAACGAGATCGAGATCAAAAATCTTGCAAAGATAAGAGAGGCCGAGGAAACCGCGACGAGCAAGTTTGCTGAAGCCGAAGGCTGATAAAGCCTGACGTCGAGTTTCCGCGTGCCGGGAACATTCAAACCACAACTTATTATTTATTTTCTTTTGGGAAGGAGGCCGAGGATCGGATGGTCTATTGTTTCGATCTTTCTTGATTCGAACTCGCTGACCAGCGTAACGCCGAGTCCGGCTGATGTCAGAAAGATTGCGTCCGCGGAACGCAGCATGTCGACAGTCTCTTCAATCTCGCGGCTATCTAGATTTTCGAGGATGAATTCCCGTGTTGTGCCCGGGAGACAGCCGGTTAGTAGGCTCGGTGTGTAAAGTTTATTGTCTTTCAACCAAAAGACATTCGCCATCGTCGCTGATACAATCTCGCCGCGTTCGTTAAGCTGTATCGCCTCATCAAAGCCACGCTCTTTTGCTTGGTCAAGAGCCGTTAATTTGTCGAGATAATTGCAGGATTTGATCCCGGCCAGCGGCGATCGGGAATTAACCGGATATGGTGAAATTGCCAGGCGGAAATTGTCGGAGACCGGTCGCAATGCGCCGGTGATAATTGAGAAGTTGGTTTTTTTCCCCGTTGTCTCGCTCCAGATACCACTTTCCGTTTCGTCAAAAAAAGTCATCCGAGCACGGCCATTCGTAATCTTATTCCTACTTAGTTCATCAGCGAGGGATTTTATTAGAAAGTCTTCGGAATATTCGTCAATATCGATATCGACACGAGAAGCATTTTCTTTCAGCCGCCGCCAGTGTTTTTCCCACAAAAAAGGCTTGCCGTCACATATCGCGATGGTTGTGAATACGCCCTTACCGTATAGAAAGATATTAGTGGTTTCAGGTATCACACAAAGACGGATCTAGATCAATTATAGGTTCCTCATCTGCAAAGAGATGTCGAGAATGATCGACTCAATAAGCAAAGTCATTTCTACTTTGTCGATTCGATTTGCATTTCGTTGCCACACTTCATTGCGATCTTTCCTTTTTTGTCGCGACAAAATTCGCTGACGAGTTCGGTGAACAGTTCACTCTTCTCTTCGGGCGGAACGTGGCCGCAATCTTTTAAAACTACGAAGCGTGAATTGAGAATTTCTTTGTGCAGTGTGTGGCCGCATTTGATAGGTATCACCTTGTCCTGATCGCCCCAAATGATGAGCGTTGGCTGATTGATGAGATGGGCGTCTTGCTCGATGCGCTTCGCTTTCCAATTCCGCGAGGTGGCGAGCAAACTATGATGGCCATCGGCGGCAACCAGTGGACGACGGATCGCGTTCATTCGCTCTTCGGTGATCAAATGATGGTTTGCCGGGGCGAGTGTGCTGTGCATTCTCGCTCGCATGAATAGCTTGGAATCAACTATGAACGGCGTCAAGATTTCGCCGACACCTCGAAAGGCGACGACCTTCAGGATAGGATGATCTTTTGGCGTGTCGTTTGTAACGGAATCGACAACGACCAGTTTCTCGACCATTTCTGGATAATCGAGCGTCAGGTTTAATGCGACTGCTCCGCCGTAGGAATTGCCGACGATCGTTGCTCTGCCGATGCCGAGAGTGCTCATAAATCGCGAGATCATGCGCGCCTGTGCCTGTATTGAATATTCGAACGACGTCGGCTTTTCGGACCAGCCAAATCCAACCAGATCGACTGCGATCACTCGAAAACCATTATCAGCCAACATAGGTGCTACGGTCTTCCACACATAGACCGACGCGGTGTAGCCGTGTATCAGGATCATTGGCGGTTTTGCCGCATCACCGAATTCCTGATAGTGCATTCGCACTCCGTCCACGTTGATAAAATGCGAGTGATCGGAATGAGCAACTTTGTCAGCGACATCATCCCAATTAACTGTAGCAGCGCGTGTCAGCATCTTTACCGCGACCGCTGCTCCGACCGCCCCGCCGAACGCCAATGCCAGATCACGTTTCTTCATAAACAATTTCTCAGCGCAATTTTATACCAAAACCACCTTTGGCTGAACAATATTTTCTGCTTCGTTGTAAAAACCAATTGCGATCAGGTTGCCGTTCGCATCCTGCATTTGTACTGCCTCGCCGTCTTTGAATTCTGTTTCAGTAATGCGTGTCGAAAGGCCGTTTCTCGTTTTTTCGACACGGTCATCAGGCAAAGCCATTTTTTGAAGATGCAAAACGGAGTCGGTCATTGAGATCAATTTGCTATGCGGTTCCTCGACCCTTTCCAGCTCGTCCAGCGTTAGACTTTGCTCGATGGTGAATTTTCCGGCCCTCGTTCGCCGGAGTTTGGTGAGATGAGCAAGCGTGCCAACCTTTCTTCCGATGTCTTCGGCGAGCGTGCGGATGTATGTTCCGGCAGAACAGACAACGCGAAGCGTCAGTGTGGATTGCGGAATGCTGAGTGCTGAGTCTGGGATCTCAAGTTCCCTGACCGTTACCGAGACCGCTTTGCGTTCAATGGTTTCACCTCTTCTGGCGTGTTCATACAACTTTTTGCCATCTACCTTTTTTGCTGAAAACATCGGCGGCACTTGTTTGATCTCACCACGAAAGGTGTTGAGAGTGTTCTCCCAATCGATCGAGTTGAGCAGCTCAGCAATCTCTTCATTCCGCATTCCGCACTCCGCACTCCGCATGCCAGTAACGTCGCCCGTATCTGTTTCAATCCCGAATCTTATCGTTGCGACGTATTCCTTTTCGTCCTTGTCGAGAAATTGCGCGAGCCGCGTAGCCTGGCCAACCAATATCACCACTACGCCTGTCGCAAAAGGATCGAGCGTTCCCGTATGCCCGACACGCTTTGTTCTCAAAATGCGGCGAACCTTCGCTACGATGTCGTGGGATGTGATGCCCGCGGGTTTGTCGATGATGAGGATGCCGTTCATAATAATCGCGAATCTGAATTTTAACAGGTAGCAGCAAGATGTGGCGAAAGCGGTATAAAAAGGTTGATGAAACGGAGCGTGTCGTAAAGGACGTTGAGCGTTCTCGTGAGAAAACGATGAACCGCGCCGTCAAACTGCTTGCGGCAAAGCCGCGTTCGATCGGCGAATTGCGAGAGCGTTTGCTCGAAAAACTCTGGACCAATGAAGCCATCGTCGACGCAGTTGTCGAAAAGCTTAAAGAATACAAATACCTCGACGACGAGCAATACGCTCAGGATCTTGCAGTCTCAAAACTCCAGCAAAAGCCGCAAGGTAAACACCGTCTGCGGCAGTCAATGTCGCAAAAAAAACTTGATAAGGAAACCATGGAAGCGGCGATCGAAAATGCATTTAAGAAGATCCCTGAAGATGAGTTGATCGCTCAGGCAGTAGAAAAGCGCCTTAAACTAAAAGGTATGCCGAAGACTCGAGAGGAGCTTAAGAAGTTTTATGACCATCTGCTTCGTCAAGGATTTTGCTTTGACCTTGTCCGAGACTCGCTTTCTGCGGTCGTCAAAAATAAAATTGATGATGGCAGCGAAGAGTAATTATATTTCCACCTTTATTTTTGAATCCAAACGTACTTTCTTAGCGAAATCCATTTCAAAGGAACAAAAAACCTTTTCTAATAATTTTTACAAAGGGAGATATTGAAATGAGATCATTTTTAGCACTTATTGTTTTGACGCTTGGCGTCACGTTTGGAATTTCAGCACAGTCAATGAGCATGAAATCGGATGGAAATCCGATGGTCGGCGGCGCGGCGATGTATAAGACAAAGAACATTGTCGAAAACGCAGTGAACTCAAACGACCACACGACGCTTGTCGCGGCGGTGAAGGCTGCAGGTTTGGTTAATACGCTGATGAGTGCAGGGCCGTTTACAGTGTTTGCACCGGTCAACAGCGCGTTTGACAAGCTGCCCGCGGGCACTGTTGAGACACTGCTAAAGCCGGAAAATAAAGCAATGCTCGCCAAAATTCTGACCTATCATGTCGTTGCCGGAAATTTCGATTCGAAAGCGGTCGTCAAGGCCATCAAGGCGGGCAATGGAAAGGTCGAGTTGGCGACGGTCGCGGGCGGAAAATTGACGGCGATGTTGGAAGGCAAGAATGTGGTTATTGTCGACGAAAAAGGCGGAAAGTCCGTGGTGACTATTGCCGACGTTCGCCAGTCGAATGGCGTGATCCACGTTGTTGACACCGTACTCTTGCCAAACTAATTCTCGCGGTTTCGTTCGATGATCGAGGCATTTAACAAGGTTCGGAGATAAGCGTGTCTGGAGGGGTTTGCTTATCACCGGGGGAAAGTCCTCGATCATCGGACGAATTTTTTGATGCTTAAGCCTGCACGTTTGTGCATCAAACAATTGTTATGAAACAGAAATTTATCACCTCATCATTACTAATTATTGCCTTGGCCGCTTGTGCCGTATTGATGTATCCACTCGGTTGCTCGTCTAAGGCCTCTCTAGAAAGTCAGTCTGTCGGAGCTTCTGCCACACCGGTTGCGAAAAAACCAGCGAAAAGTGAACCTATGTCTGAATTTACGTTTACCGACGGTGAATTTGACGGAAAGGAGATCACCAAAACAGATGAAGAATGGAAAAAACAACTGACAGCCGATGAATACAACGTCATGCGGCAAGAAGGCACGGAGGCTCCGTATTCTGGAGCTTTGACCAAGAATCATAAGCACGGCATTTATTATTGCGGTGCCTGCGGACTTGCTCTGTTCCGCTCGGAAGTAAAATTTGAATCCGGCACCGGCTGGCCGAGCTTTTATGAGACGATGTTCAAGAAAAATGTAATTGAAAAAACAGATAAGAGCCTCGGCGAAGAGCGCACCGAGGTCGAATGTGCACGCTGTCACGCACATCTCGGCCACGTTTTTGACGACGGGCCAAAGCCGACTGGACTCCGATACTGTATGAATTCGGTCGCACTGAAATTCAGAGAGACCAATTGATCTTCTCCTGTGCTTTTCTGCACAACTCTCGCCGGATGCTAAATACGTCCGGCTTTTTTCATAAGCATGCTCGTAAGAAAGGGCGATATATTTAACATTGAGTCTACCGCCCTTACACACGTGCGGGCTTTCGCATCCTTATGTTAAAGTTTTCGTATGACCGGAAACGAGATCAGAAGCAAATTCCTCGAATATTTTGAGCGGCACGGACACAAGATCGTGCATTCTTCGCCGCTGCTGCCTGCAAATGATCCGACCCTGCTGTTTACAAATGCAGGGATGAATCAGTTCAAGGACGTTTTTCTTGGGCTTGAAAAGCGCGATTACAAACGAGCTGTTTCTTCGCAAAAGTGTATTCGTGCAGGCGGCAAGCACAATGATCTTGACGAGGTGGGCAAGACCGCACGGCATCACACATTTTTTGAGATGCTCGGCAATTTTTCATTTGGCGATTACTTCAAAAAAGAAGCGATCGAATTTGCGTGGGATTTTTTGGTCAACGAATTAAAGCTGGAAAGATCACGGTTGTGGTTCTCAGTCTTTGAGGGTGACGCTGAGGTCGGGCCTGATGATGAGGCACGCTCGCTTTGGGAGAGCGTCGGAGCAAAACCCGAACGCGTTCTTGGCTTTGGCCGAAAAGATAATTTCTGGCAGATGGGCGACACCGGGCCGTGCGGGCCGTGTTCAGAGA
>CAZGSC010000087.1:0-14100 GCA_964528325.1 uncultured Chloracidobacterium sp.
GTTGTGACGGTCAACTCACAGCGTTACACGTTCTCGACGCCGAGCCGCGTGATCACGCTGGTAGACAACGTTGTCGATGCCGACTTCGTTGCCGATCCGATGCAATAGCAAGACGTTTAGCCCCGTCACTTCGACGGGCATAAGAAAGGAAAAGGCCGCTCGTTTGGGCGGCCTTTTTCGTTGTTCGAGAGTCGCAGGCAAGCAGCAGACCGGCGGACGCGAGAAAATTCACATTTGTTTGTGAGAAAGTTCGCGTTTGTCGCGATAATGCTGAAATGTCATTGTCACGAACACCGTATTTACCGGGGCTTAATGTGGATCAGCGGCTTTGGCAGTGTATTTGCAAACAATCTGGTTTCAGACATTTTTTCTCCGCGTTTCGGGAGATCATTTTGTCTGTTTAATTTCGGTATTTACGTTTTGACATATAGGCGTTTTAGCCTATAATCACTGCGTAATCGAAAATTTTCCCAACCAAATTTGAATGTCATCCGATCGATGGAGATCGGATCCGTTTTTTTATTTTGTCGTGAAGGTTCGCAACCGTCTGAGGAGAAAAGTTTATGTTTAAGGGTACTACGCCGTCGAGTAAGTTCATTGGCCGCATTGGTTTGGTTTTTGTTATCAGTGCAATGTTTTTAACGATTACAGCCGCAGGCGCTAACGCTGCGGGCTTTTCGTTTATGGACTCTGTAAAAGAGTTCTTTGGCTTTGAAACGAGCGTCTCTCCTGCGCCCGAACCGATGATGATGTTTGCCACTGACAGCATAACAGGATTGGGATCTGCCATGACCGAGAATTTTGATGGAATGGGCTCATCGGCAACGGCTACACTCCCGGCGGGTTTCAAGACTGGCGTTGACTGGTTGTCGGGCGCTACGGCCACCACTTTGGCATATGGAACTACGGGCACCGGTGTAGTGACAGGAACTTCGAGCGGTGGAACAATTAACTGGGCCAACGGCGTTACTGCGTCAGCCACCGACAGATCGTTGGGCTTCTTGACTGCCGGAAGTTTCACATCTCCAAGGTCGATAATTTTGAGGGTGACCAATAATACCGGAGTTACGATCACGTCGTTGAACGTTGCTTTTGACTATGAAAAATCGCGGTCAGGGTCCCGACAGTTTGATTGGACTTTCTTTCACGGCGCTACATCAACGGCGACTACCGCTGCAACTGCTGGCGACCAATCGTACCCTGCCGACGCAAACAATACGGTTATTAGTAATCCTCCCCTTACGACGAGTAAGTCTGTAAATCTAACCGGGCTTTCGATACCTGACACTGGTGACTACTACTTAAGGTGGACATTTACGGGATTGGGCGGCTCGACAAACGGACAGGGTATTGGAATAGACAATCTCAGCATAACTGCAACTGCCCCGACACCAACAGCAACAAATACGGCGACGCCGACAAACACACCGGCAGGAACTGCGACAAATACTGATACGCCAACGCCTACCAATACAGCTACAGAGACAGCGACGGCGACGGCAACAGCGACCCTAACCAATACGGCGACACCTACTCCGACACAGACACCTGTTCAAGGCCCTTCACTTGTTATCAGCCAACTTTATGGCGGCGGCGGTGCGAACAGCGGCTCCCCAACCTATACAGTTGATTACGTCGAGATCAAAAACGTTACGCAGAGCGTACAGACATTGAATTTACTGAAACTGTATTACGGTTCTGCGTCCGGGAACTTTGCGAGTACTTCTTCGAACGCCTATGATCTCCCAAATGTTAGCCTTAATCCGGGGCAATACTATCTTGTACAGCTTGGCCCGGTCGGAACAGCCGGAGTTCCTTTGCCTATTACCCCAGACACAACAACAGGTAATTTGGCGATGTCTGGATTGAATGGCAAAGTGGCTCTGGTAACGGGACTACTACCGATTAACGCCTGCGGTGCGTCCGCAACTCCTTGTGATGCAACGCAGTTGACCTACATTGTGGATTGGGTCGCATGGGGATCCGGAGGAAACGGCACCGCCGCGAACGGTGAAGGCGGTACGTCAGTCAATAGCGGAGCGGCTCTAACATCGGCTCAGGGCGGCGTGCGCAAATTCGAGGGCTGTCAGGACACTAACGATAACAACGCTGATTTTAATGTGGTATCTGCACCGGTTCCCCATAATTTCTCATCGAGCTATAGTGCTTGTGCGACTCCGACGTTGTCTGTGGCACGTGACGGTAACGGCGGCGGCTCGGTTCATAGCGCACCGGTGGGAATCGACTGTCCGGGAACATGTGATGCGTCATTTGGCATGGGCCAACCGGTCGTGCTTACAGCCACGCCTGATTCAAGCTCTTCATTTGCCGGTTGGGGCGGAGACTGTGCAGGCCAGACTGGCACATGCACGGTTACGATGGACCAGGCTAGATCGGCGAGCGCGACGTTTACGTTGAACCAAAGCACACCTACATTGTCGTTCAGCTCGACGAATCCGGGAACACTTGCTTACCTGCATACCTATACGCCAACGGCAACCACCAACAGTGACGGAGCGCTAAGCTTTACTGTCAGTCCGCCTGCGACTTGTTCGATCACGAACGGCGTGGTCCGTATGGATTCCGGCACCGGAACCTGTACGGTTACAGCACAGACTGCTGCGACCGCACAGTTTACCGCAGCATCGGTAACGCAGGATATTACAGCCATTCGCGAATCGCCGACGCTGGCGTTTAGCCCGCCGCCGCCTACGACATTGGCTTACGGCAAGACTGCACAGCTTACGGTCACAGGAGCACCCGGCGGTTCGGCGGTTTCATTTGCTGCGACGGGCGGAGCATGCGACGTTTCGCAAACAGGCCTGGTCACGATGACCTCCGGCAGCGTCGGCACTTGTTCTGTAAGCGCCAGCACGGCTCAGACGCAAAATAACGAAGCAGCTACGACGGGACAGACTTCGATAGAGCCTATTCGCGAATCGCCGACATTGGCGTTTAGCCCGGCGCCGCCTTCCTCACTCGCATTTGGCCGCTCGGCGCAGCTTACCGTCACCGGAGCACCGGGTGGTTCGGCTGTCTCATTTCACGCGAGCGGTGGAGCATGCGACGTTTCGTCCACAGGCATGGTCACGATGACCTCAGGCAGCGTCGGAACATGTTCGGTCTCGGCGAGTACCGACCAGACCCCCGACTTTGAAGCCGCATCGACCGGACAATCCTCGATAGCTCCTATTCGCGAATCGCCGACATTATCATTTAGCCCGCCGCCGCCTTCGTCATTGGCATACGGCAAGACCGCATCGCTCACCGTCACCGGATCACCCGGCGGTTCGGCGACGGCGTTTCACGCGAGCGGCGGTGCGTGTTCCGTTTCGCCCACAGGACTGGTCACGATGACCTCAGGCAGCGTCGGCACTTGTACGGTCTCGGCGAGCACCGATCAGACGGCCGACTATGAGGCCGCAACGACAGGAGATTTTGCCATCGCGCCTATCCGCGAATCGCCAACGCTGGCGATCACCAATGCAGCGGCTCTTGGCAACCCGACATTCACTGGTGCGCCGTACGCGGTGAGTTTCACGATCACGAACACCGGCGGAGCGGCATCGGGCACACTAAGGGTTATGTCGGACGGAGCCATCCTTTGCAGCTATCCGCTTTCAGGCAGCGAGAGCGGCAGCTGCGACGTTACGCCTTCATCGCCGGGTACATTCCATCTGGCGGTACACTACGACGGCGACAGTAATTTTGAGTCGGCTGTTTCGAGTCCTCCGGTTGACCATGTCGTACTGCAGCAGCAGTTCACGTTGACCGTCAGCAAAGGCGGCGGCGGTGGCGGCGGTGCTGCCGGCGACGGTTTGGTGACGAGCTCGCCCGCGGGCATCACCTGCGGAGTTCTTTGCAGTGCCAGTTTTGATGCCGGTTCGGTAGTGAGGCTCACTGCCGCGCCAAATGCGGATTCGACGTTTGCCGGTTGGACCGGCGAACCCTGTGCAGGTCTGCCGGAAAACTGCGATGTTACGATGAGCCAGGCAAGAGCCGTCACGGCAACGTTCGCCTTTAAGGACCATGTGGTCTCGACGAGCCCCGAACCATTATCGGGCACATATCATGACGTGACCTTCGCTGGGTGTGCATCCGCATTTTTAGCCAGTGATGTTGTGATCACCGGAACGATGACCGTTCCGTCCTGTGCATCGCTTGAAACGAATGGCCATGTCGTCTCTGGTTCGGGTTCATTTGTCCTCGGCGACGGCGGAGCACTATATATAAGCAGTCCTTACGGCATCACGACGCCGTTCTCGCTCGTGTCGTGTCCTGTCGGTGCCGATTGCGGAAGCATCCAGACCAGCAGCCGAACGTTTAGCAGCGCGGCTGATTACATATACAACGGCGCGACTGATCAGATCGTCGGAAATGCTTTGCCGTCGACGGTGCGAAACCTCTACGTTGTCAGCCCTCCGTCAGCGGTGACGGATACCAGGCTCGACGGCTACAGCCCGCAGGTCGTGACCGGAACGCTTCAGGTCACGGGCACTTCCTCGGCCAAGAAGGAATTCAAAGGCCACGTTACCCTGTTGAAGCGGCCGACCGATGTCTGCAGCGAGATCGATACTTACCACAATGTAGTTGTCGATAATTTTGGAACGTTGAGACTCGGCTGCGATGTTACGGTCACGGGCGACTGGACGATGGCTTCCGGCGGGCAGCTCGCGGGTGATTTTGCCGTGGAGCTTGCGGGCGACACTGTTCAGACGATCACCGGCGATACGACATTCTTCAAATTGCGTGAGTCGCCGACACTTCCGTCGCGCCCCCACACGATCAAGGCCAGCGGCAGGATCACGGTCATGAACGATCTGTTCCTGCACGGCGATGCGACAAATCCGCTCTCGATCAGCAGCAGCGGAACACCGGGCTCGCATTGGGAATTGTGCGCACTTGGGACACGCTCGATCGATCGCGTCAGCGTATCCGATAGCGACGCCACTTGCAGCGGTTCGCCGGTTGTTGCGACAAATTCGACGAACGGCGGCGGCAATACCAATTGGCTCTTCGATCCGCACACTCTGAGCGTCGTAAAAGGTGGCTCAGGCGGCGGAACGGTGATGAGTTCACCGGCCGGCATCGACTGCGGAAGCACATGCAGTGCGGATTTTGATGCTGGCACGCAGGTTACGCTCACGGCCTCTCCTGATTCCAGCTCTTCATTTGCCGGTTGGGGCGGAGCCTGTGCGGGCCAGACGGACACATGCACTGTAACGATGGACGCAGCTAAAACGGTATTCGCGTCATTTCCGCACATGCATGCCTTGGGAGTTCAGAAAACTGGCAGCGGCACAGTAACGAGTGCTCCGACCGGGATCGATTGCGGTACCACATGTTCTTCCAGTTTCGTCGAGGGCACGATGGTCACACTGACAGCGGCGCCCGGTTCCAATTATCAAGTTGGCGACTGGGGCGGAGACTGCCTGGGCCAGGCGCCCGGCACTTGTCAGCTTACGATGGACGCGGCAAAGACCGTTACCGTGACGTTTGTTCCACTTCCGACACCGACGAACACGGCAACACCGACGGCGACGAGTACTCCGACAAACTGCATCGTCGATGATAATGGAACGGGAACTGCCAATCTTCCGGCTCCGTGCCGATATTTTGGCGGGCCGCTCCATATAACTAATGGACTGCCTCAGGGCACGGAACTTCTGAGTGACGGTTCGCTCGACAGCTTTACTGGAACAACCTGCGCGGCGGGCGGTTCGCTGAGCGGCGAACGCTGCTCGTCCTCCGCAACCATGCGGTTGGTGATGAGGGGAACAGGAACGCAGTCGAGCTTCCACCGCGTGATGGAGATACCGGTCAGTCAGCTCGAGATGGACAGTGCTCCGAGAACACCGGGCGATCCTGTCCAGTCATTCGACACCTCGATGTTCCGAATGGCGGGACAAGCTCCTTTGGGCGGCGATCCGGACTTTGACCTGCTGCGCATCACTGCAGGCTCCGATTTTGGGCTGCCGAGTCCGGGCCATACGACGCTTCGTGAATCTCCTACACTTCCAAGGAGGTACTCGGTCGACAGCTTCTTTGACATCACTTACAGGATCGATTTCGTTGGAAAACCAGGTGGAGCCTTGAGCGGAATGTCAGGTTCGACGACGGCCACGATTAGAATGTCTCAGCATGAACTCAGACCGCGGTTGAGGCTAGCTTGCTCAAGGCTGGATAACGGAACCGGAACGATCGATCTGCCGGCGGAGTGCGCGATGCAGGGATGGCCGATGTCTGTCGTCGAGGGCCTGCCGCCGGGAACCACACTACAGGCTGATGCGTTCTTTGATGTATTTACCGAGCTCAGCCGGGCACCGGGCGGAACCTTAGGCGGTGAGCGGGATCAATTTAAGGGCGTAATGACACTCGATATGTGCGGGACGGGAACGATGGCCGGATATTGCCGTTCAATACCGATCCCCGACGTTCAGACCGTTATGGACAGCTCTCCGAGGGTTCCGGGCCAGCCTGTTCAGTCGTTCGACACCGATATGTTTGCGATGCAGGGACAATTGCCGCCGGGAGATCCGGACTTTGACCTGCTGCGCATCACTGCGGGCAGCGGCTTTGGCATGCCGAGCCCCGGCCATACGACACTGATCCGCGAATCGCCGACCCTGCCTCACAGGTACGCGGTGGACAGTTTCTTTGACATCACGTACCGGATCGACTTTGTCGGGAAACCGGGCGGGCCTTTAGGCGGAATGTCGGGTTCGACGACTGGAACGATCAGAATGACCCAGGGCTTACCTGCGGTCACGCCGACTCCAACTGCGACAGCGACAGCGACGAATACGGCAACCGCTACACCGACGCCGATCAATCACTCGATCACCGTTCTGAAGTTGAACGACACGACAGGATTGCCGATGTCCGGCTGGACGATGAATCTCTATTCGGGCGCCGGCTGCCAGGGGACAGCAGTAGCGACACAGGTAACCGACAGCAACGGCATCGTGGACTTCACGAATTTAAGCGCTGGCAGTTACTCGGTTGGTGAAGTAAATCAGGTTGGATGGACGCCTATGAGCGGAGTTTGCCAGGATACGGCGCTGACGGGACGTTCGAGCGGCGGTTCAGCCGTGGGAGGATATGCCAGCGGCGACGATAACTTCGTCAGGGCATCGAACTTCAAAGTTGAACTCTCGAGCGGTCCTGGTGGCGGTGGTGGCGGTAGTAGTGTTACCGCGACGGGACCAAGCCTCGTCCATCGTTCCGAGCCGTGCGCCGGTTGCCTTCCGAACGGTGGCGACATGGTCCAGACCGAAATGCTCTCGATGGATCTGCAGGGCAGCAGCGTGGATCTTGGTACTATCCATTTACGCGAATCGCCAAGCCGTCCGTCTCTCGGACAGATAAGACAGCAAACACCAGGAGTTGATTATCCGGCTGACAGCTTCTTCGATATCTTTTTCGAGGTTGATTTGGCCTCGGGAACGACGCTGCATAATGAGCAGCCGCTTCGAGCGACCGCTACTCTCTCAGACGGTACGTCGCGAAATAACACGTACTCGACTGGCTGCTCGCCAATACCGCTTCTGGACAGTAACAATCAACCAGCAGGAGCCATAAGCTGCCTCGCACTGGTTGCGTTGTATCCGGACGAGACATTTATCGTATTTCGTAATCAGCCACCGGCACCGACGGCGACGAATACTGCGACACCAACGGCGACTCCGACAAATACTCCGTCGGACTGCATAGCACCGGACAATGGCTCTAACACCGTTGACCTTCCGGCACCGTGTAGGTTGTTCGGAGGGCCGATGTCCATGATCAACGGCCTGCCTCCGGGCGAGCCTGTCGATTTTGCCGTCTCGCTGGATACATTTACGAATGTTGTTCGAACGCCCGGCGGGTCGCTTGGAGGCGAAGAGGATTCCGCATCGGCGAGCTTGACCCTCAGATACAAGGGCTGGGACGGTACCATAAAGGGCAGACCATTTACTGCGGAGGCCAGATTTAGTCACGGACCGAGACAGACGACTTCCTTTACTCAGGACTTTGCGTCTGAGATTTCGCGGCTCCAGGGACAGCTTCCTCCGGGCGATCCTGACTTTGATCTTTTGCGTGTCACCGCCGGCTCTGATTTTGGGCTGCCGAGCCCGGGCCATACAACCCTGATCCGTGAATCGCCGACACTGCCGAGATGGTCCGTGGACAGCTTCTTTGACATCACGTACCGGATAGACTTTGTCGGAAAACCCGGAGGGCATTATGGCGGAATGTCGGGTTCGACGACAGGAACGATCAGGGTTTATCAGAACTCCAGTGGGCCGCGACCGCCCGCGGATTGTCTTCAGGACGAGAACGGAAGCGGAACGATAGATATGCCTGCTCCGTGTCCGTATGCGGGCTGGCCGGTCTCTGTTTTCGACGGCCTGCCGCCGGGAGCGTCGATTCAGGCTGATATGTTGCTTGACGGGCTTGCTAATGTCATTACGTTACCGGGTGGCCCTCCAGGAGGCGAACGCAAGGGATACGAATACTATCAGGCGCGAAGTGACCTACAAGCGGCTGGACTTCAAACAAATCCGGCCTATCACCGCGCGATAACTTTCCCGAGCCTGCAAATGGTGGTTGACTTGGCTCCTCGAACTCCAGGTGATCCGGTGCAGTCATTTGATACTGAGATGGTCTCAATGCAGGGGCAATTGCCACCCGGCGACCCGGACTTCGACCTCTTGCGTATTACCGCGGGAAGCAGTTTCGGCTTGCCAAGTCCAGGACACACGACCCTGCGACTCCGTGAATCGCCTACGCTCCCGCACCGGTATACGGTGGATAGCTTCTTTGACATCACATACCGGATCGATTTTGTCGGAAGAGCCGGTGGCCCATTCGGAGGAATGTCTGGTTCGACAACTGGGACGATCCGAATGCAGCAAGGCATTCCGGGCAGCGGCCAAAACACTCCGACGAGCACTCCGACAAATACGGCGACGAACACGCCGACGCCGACTGCAACAGCAACGGCGACTTACACGCCGACGCCGGTTTATAACACGCAGACGGGCACCAACGTCGTCGTTCACTCAGCGGCGTCTGACGCCAGCGCAGGCTTTTCGGTGGTAACAAGCCCTGGTGATACTACGTTTACACCGATAAGTCCCAACTCGGCAGGGGAGCCACCCTCAGGTTATTTTTTATGCCCGACTTGTCCGGCATATGATATAGCTACAACTGCCGTTTATACACCACCTATCGAGGTTTGCCTCAGCGTTCCCACGAGTTTGGACGACTCGCATTTCACTCGCATGAGATTGCTCCATGGAGAAAATGGCGTGCTTGTTGATATAACCACTCGTCGCGTCACCAATCCTGATAGCTCGAGACTTGTCTGCGGTACTACTTCTCACTTCTCACCCTTCGTTATGGCAGAAGTAGCTGCGATCACCGGAACGGTCACGTATGGTAACCCGGTGACTGGAACCAATCCGCGAGGCGTTCCTAACGTGCTTATCAGCGGTGCAGGATCGCCGGCTTTGTCCGATACGACAGGTGCTCCGGGAACGTATGTGCTGACAGGCTTTGGTGCGGGTTCGTACACGATCACGCCATCTAAATCTGGCGGTGTTAATGGTGCTATCACGTCATTCGACGCGGCAAAGATCTCGCAGTTTGTGACAGGAGCCACTACATTCACTGCTGCACAGCTTGCCGTTGCGGATGTTACAGCGTTTGGCGGCGTTACGTCGTTTGACGCAGCTTTGATCGCACGTTATGCTGCTTCGCTCGGGTCACCGACCGGAAACAGCGGAACCTGGTTCTTTAGCCCGTCGAGTGTCACACACACGTCGATCACGAGTGATATCCTCGGTGAGGATTACTCGGCGCTGCTGATGGGTGACGTTTCGGGCAACTGGGGTGATCCTTCATCGTTCCGCTTTGGCTTTGGGCCGGAAAGGAGCACCGCTGTTGCAGCCGCGAATATCGCGGTCAAGCCAGAAGGTGATGTGCTGATCCCGATCAGTGTCCAAGGTGCGGCGAATAAGGGCATTATCTCATATCAGTTCGATCTCAGATACGATCCTGCCGTTATTCAGCCGCAGGCAAACGCGGTCGATCTCGACGGCACGGTCAGCCGTGGATTTGCGGTTGTTGTTAATGCCGTCCAGCCCGGACTTCTGAGGGTTGTGGTTTACGGCCCGATCGAGATCGACAGTAACGGAGTTCTGCTGAATCTCCGCTTTAAGGCTGTCGGTTATCCGGGAACGGTATCGCCGCTTACGTGGGAAGGCATCTTGTTCAATGAGGGTGACCCGCACGCGACGATGACAGACGGCCAGGTCGAGATCTTGAACTAGGAGGTATGTGAATAGAGCAGGGCTTTGAGAAGCTCCTGCATTTTATTAGTAGGGCGGTGCACTCAATATTGAATGTACCGCCCTTACTAACGTTTTGGGTTTGCACACAGAGAACAATATGTCAATTTATGAGAATCTACAGCCGATCGATCTGAATGAAATTGAGACCTACGAACTGGCTTCGCGTCCCAGCAAGGTAACTTTCAAGGATTTTGCTTCGCCACCGGTCGAAGGGGATTCGCTTTCGGATTTTCTTGGCAAGCTGCCGAACATTCTTGCTGTCCAGAGTCTGCGTGAGGTCGCGGCACGAATTCGCAGGGCACGCGACCTCGGAAAGCCCGTCATTTGGGGAATCGGTGGACACGTCATCAAAACTGGCGTTTCGCCCCTGATCATCGACCTTATGCAGCGCGGTTTTGTGACGGCTATCGCGTCAAACGGATCGGTTCTGGTGCATGACGCCGAGATCGCGTTGGTCGGTTTTACTAGCGAGGACGTCGATGCTACGTTGAGCAAAGGCAATTTCGGAGCAGCTAAAGAGACCGGCGAATTACTGAACTCCGCAGCAAAAGCGGGGCATCGCGATTCGATCGGATTGGGCGAAGCTATGGGCAGGGAAGTCTCGGCTTTGAGGCCACCAAACGCCGATCTGTCGCTCATCTGTCATGCATATGCTGCAAAGGTGCCATTCACCGCTCATCTTACGATCGGAGCCGATATAGGGCATTTTCACGCGTCGTGCGATGGCGGTGCTCTTGGAGTGACGAGTCACACAGATTTTCGACTGTTTTGTTCGATCGTTAGGGAAATGAACGGAGGCGGTGTTTATTTGAATTACGGCTCGGCGGTCGTCATGCCCGAGATCTTTTTGAAGGCTGTTACCGTTGTCAGAAATCTCGGCCACGAAATGCAGGATCTCACGACAGCAAACTTCGACTTTGTTCAACGATACAGGCCTATGACCAACGTAGTTCATCGTCCGATCGCAAATGGTGCCGGGCGCGGCTTTTCGGTGACCGGCCATCACGAACTCACATTGCCACTGCTGGCGGCACAGCTGATCTGCGGTAAATAGATCTAACCACTGCACTTTGGACGAAATAATTCGCACGGCAACTCCGTAGTGCGAAATTTTCCACGATTTTTTGCCGTTCAAACATCAAAACACTGTGTTTTGCTTCGGCACGGCCGTTGCTTTAAGATGGAAATCTTAGGGCGGCTTCCCAAGATCAGGATGAAACCTGGATCGCCTTTTGGCCGCCATTATTAATGGAGTTATTTTATGAATAATTTACGATTTGTTGCTCTATTTCTTTTGACCTTCGCTTTCGCGGCGGGTGTCAGCTCCCAGACGCCCAAAGGAGCAGGGCTTAACGTCACTGTTAAAGACGCGAACGGCGCGATCGTTTCGGGTGCGGCTCTGACAGTGACCGGACGCCACGGTGCCGCGCGCAATGGTGTGGTCGATGCGGCCGGAACAGCGAGTTTTGATAATTTGCCTGTTGGCGAATATCGCATCAAGGTCGAGGCTCCGGGATTTCCGGCAGTTTTGCGTGATGTGGCGGTAAACGAGGGCGTTGCGAACGATGTAGAGATCGCGCTGCAGCTGGGGACGATCACGGAAACCGTCAACGTTACTGCGACACGGACGCAGGTCACGTCCGAAGAGACCGCGGTGCCTGTGAGCATCGTCGGCCGCGAAGAGATCGAACGTAAGGCGATAAGTACGACCGGGGATATTTTTCGCACGCTGCCGGGAGCGTCCACCGTCAACGAGGGAGCGTTTCAGGTAAGGCCACGCATTCGAGGCCTCGACAGCAATCGTGTTTTGATACTTGTAGACGGTGAAAGGCTTAATAACAGCCGTACTTCGACGGGACAGTCGGGCGTAGAAGCGGGCCTGGTCGAGGTGTCGCAGATCGAAAACGTAGAGGTTGCTCGCGGCAGCGGTTCCGTCCTTTATGGAACGGATGCTCTCGGCGGAACGATAAATATAATTACGCGTGATACGCCCCCGCGGCGTGATGCCGGCTTTCGATTCGGAGCGGCGCTGAATACTTTTTACAGTTCAAATGAAAACGGACGTCGCGGCAATGTCGCGTTGAATGGGTCTGGAAAGCAATTTGCATTTCGCGTGTCGCAATCGCTTGAGAGATTTGGCAACTATGAGACTGGCAAGCCAAACGGCGCATTTCTTCAGGATCTGGAGGATCAAGAGGTTGGCATTACTAATGACGGAGAAGTGCTCAATTCGCAATCTCACGCGGGCAATTCGCAGGCGACCCTAAGATTTTTCCTTGACGATAGAAAATCACTGCGATTTAACTATGAACGCCGTCGCGGTGCAGACATAGGATCAGCCGGGCTTGTGGGCACATTCAATGCATTTTTTCCCTTCTCAAACCGCGATAAGATCCATGCCCGCTACGACGCCGTTGCTCTGACTCGTAATTTACAGCGGCTGTCGATCAGCGGTTTTTATCAAACGCAGTTTCGCAATTTTACAAATATCCTGACCGTGCCGCCTGCGCCGCCGTTCTTTCCCGGACTCTACCAGTTCAGCGAAACGGTGACCAACACGCAAACGTCGGGCCTTGACCTGCAGTCGGACTGGACATTTGGCGGTCGAAATAGTTTGACAGCAGGAGCCAGTTTTTTCCGTGACGAGAACGACGACCGGCGACTTGTCATTTCAGCGTCGACGCCGACGTCTGTCAATCGTCGTTTAAGCACCAGCAAAAGTGTGCCGGACGCCAGCCTTGAAAATGCTGCGGTATTTGCTCAGGATGAGTTTCGCGTTTCGGACCGGTTCAAACTTGTCGGCGGCGTGCGGGTTGATAATTTTAAGACTGCGGCACAGCCGACGATCGGATTTTCGCTGCCGCCTCTGACCGCGGGACAAATAGAAGACTTGCACATCGGATCTCTTGCGACCGGCATCAATACCACGCGGACATCGGTGACCGGTGATTTCGGAGGAATATTCCGATTAACATCCGATATAAGCATTTCGAGTCGCATTGGGCGTTCGTTCCGTACGCCAAACATCTTCGAGCTGTTCTTTACGGATCGTGGGTCTATCAGCAACATTTATGTTGTCGGAAATGCCGGGCTGAAACCTGAGACAGGCACTAATTTTGATGCGAGCATCAAAATTCGAAAATTACACTTTGCCGGGTCAGCAACATATTTCAGGAACTCATATAAGGATTTTTTGAATACCGTTGCTGCAACTGACAGGAACGGCAACTTTATATTCCTAAACCAGCCCGGGCCGGCTGTGCAGGTGTATCAGACTCAGAACGTCGATCGTGCCCGAATACAGGGCTTTGAGGTCGAATTTGAGGCACCGTTCAAGATCAGCCTCGGCTACCTTACGCCAAACGGGAACTTTAGCTATTTGCGCGGCGACGATCTCGATAATCACGTACCGCTCGATATCATTAGTCCGTTCCGCACAAATATCGGCCTCCGTTGGAACAATTACGGCAGGTCGTACTTCTTTGATTATTATGCGCGGATCGTTGCAGAACAAACACGCCTATCGCCGTCGTTCCTGCTGCCTGTCAATCAAGGCGGTAACGGCGGATCGGAAAAGGGATTTACGACGCACAATGTAAGCGGCGGCTATTATTTTCGTCGCGAACGATTCAACTTTAATGTGAATGTCGGCGTTTCAAATCTTGCAAACCGTGCTTATAGTGAGCAGTTCGTTTTTGCACCTGCTCGCGGAAGGTCGATCACTATCGGTACGAGTTGGGAGATTAGGTAGTATCGTCTCATT
>CAZGSC010000088.1:0-13897 GCA_964528325.1 uncultured Chloracidobacterium sp.
GCCGCGAGTGACAACCGCTGACGGAAAGATCGAGTTGTTCTAAAGTAAATTGAAAACAATTTTACTTGAAAAAAAAAGCCGCTGATCGCTCAGCGGCTTTTTCCCCTTTGAGAAGACCGGATGTCTGCTTCCGATATTGACAGTTAGAAAGCTCGGGAAGCACATCTAAAATCTTGGCCTTTTGCCTAAATCTTTGCTGTTACTTCTTTGCCACACCTACGAGGTTAGCTGCCGGGCTAGGAACGAAAGATTATCCCCGCGTCCTTTCGGCAGGACGCTTCGCCCCATTTTTAGCGATAGATCGCCAAAATTTGGTTCCCCCGCGTCGTTCTCAGGTGAAAACGGCTTCGGTGATCAACTTGTCAACAACTGAATAATAGCAACAATCGTTTTTGATTTCAAGAATTTTTTTGCGATTTGGCGGGTAAGTGAGAAACCGGGTAGAAAACCAACAATATCAGGCAGACTTAAGTATTGAGCCTCTACATAAGTGTCGGCTTCTGCATACGGATACATGTCTTTCATCTGGCCGGATATAATTGATACAAAAGGAGATACACAATTACCCCTGTGACCGAAACGTAGAGCCATACGGGAAACACGAGCCGTGCGATCTTTTTGTGGGATTCATAACGGCCTTTTAGTCCGCGGCGAAGTGTCAAAATAACAAATGGTGCAACGAAGGCAGCCAAAACAGTGTGCGATGTCAAGATCGTAAAATAAATTGGACGAACAAGGCCTTCGCCTGTGAATTTTGTCGGGCCGAGGCCGAAATAATAGGTTCGCAGTGCGTGATGCGAAACATATGAGACAAGGAACAACGCCGAGATCGAACTTGCCGTAACCATGCAAAAGCGATGTTCGACGATGCGCCGTCTCATTATAAAATAAAACCCAGACATCAAAAAGACGCCGCTGAGAGCGTTAAGCGCCGCATTGAGGTGCGGAAAAATTTGCAGCAGATCCATTTGCGAAACTAGTTTATTTCCAAAAGCCAAGCAGAACGAACAAAACCAGCCACAATCCGCCCATAAAATGCCAATACCAGCCAACTACCTGGGCGAGGGCTCTTCGTTTCATTATTGCTTGCACATTGTTCGTTGGCAGCCAGGAACTAAGCAGTATAGACCCAAGCGCAATTATGCCGCCGACAACGTGTACGGCATGAACGGCGGTCAAGACGTAGAAAAAACCTGCATATGGATTTCCGCCCATGTAAAGGCCGCGATTGGTCAAAACCAGCCATGACAGTATTTGAGAGGAAATGAATGCCGCCCCGAGAACTGTCGTCGCGATAAGCCAGATCTTCGCAGATCTCTGGTTGTTGCGATTAGTTGCTCGTTTCGCGAAGTGGTATGTCGCGCTGCTTATCATGATGATGATCGTGCTTATCCAAACCTGTATCGGCAGATCAAATGGCCTCCATTCAGCCACATTATTTGTAGCGATCACGACATAAGCAGCGATGAGCCCGCCAAACGTCATTAAAATAGCAAGCAGAAGGAAGAAAGTTAAGATGCGAGGTTTTTGGGAGTTGAAAATTAAGGTTTCATTCGGGACTTTATCACTTGAATTATCATCGCCGCCGCTGCCGCCATTATTTCCGCCTCCCGAACTGGAATTCGAGCCGCCCGACATGCCCGTGCGCCGCTTATTTGGCTCATCTATGTCGTTGAGTATTTCAACGGTTCCGACTTTCATAGATCTAGCGTTTATCGGCGACCATCAGTAAGAAAAGCAGTGGCAGATAGATCACCGAAACGAGCAATAGGGTCTTCGCTTTTTCGTTTGTTTTGGAAATAGCAGCTCTTACGCTGGCGAATAAAAACCAAACACCCAAAATGCTCGCACCAACAAGAAATATGATCCCGTCCTGGCCAAAGAAAAAAGGTGCAAGGCTTACCGGAACGAGCATGAACGCAAACATAACGATCTGGCGTGCAGTGATCTTGCCTTCAGGTTCAACGACTGGCAGCATCAAAATTCCTGCCTTTGCATACTGGTCACGATACATCCAAGCGATCGCCAAAAAATGAGGAAATTGCCATAGAAATTGCGTGACGAACAATGCCCATGCTCCGATCGAAATCTCATTTGCTGCCGCCGTCCAGCCCATCAGCGGCGGTAAAGCTCCCGGTATTGCACCGATCGCTGTCGATACCGATGTTCGAGTTTTTAAAGGCGTATAAACGAGGACATAACCAACGATCACTGCTAAACCAAGAAGAGCCGTCAACGGATTTACTGCGAAAAACAAATAGGTCTCGGCAACAATGCATTGAACGAGACCGAAGACAAGAGCGTCCGTCGCAGAGACTCTGCCGGTAGGGATCGGACGTTTTGCAGTGCGATCCATCAGGGAATCTATCGAATGCTCCCAAACCTGATTAAGCGTCGCCACTCCAAACGCAAGCAGCAATATTGCTATCACTGAATTGGCGAACAGAACGGTGTCAAATTTCCCTTTCGTGCCTAAATAGAAACCTGCGGCCGAGGTGAGGACCAACAAAAACGCAATGCGCGGTTTGGTCAGCTCAATATAGGCCGCAATTTTTTCGCGCATTCCGGAAACCCTTTGTTCGTCAATATCGGCGGTGATCGTGTCCATTTACAAGAATAAAATTCGGGCAGAGAAAAACTATCTCATAGAGAAAATATTCTTATAAAGAATAACGTCTTACAAAAGGAATTCAAAATTCCACGCGTATAATCCGTTTTAGTTTCGTGCACAAGCGGAACTTATTTATTTGGAGATGACAAACCAAATCGCCTAAGTTATTCTTTTTGATATAGATGTCGACGGCAGAAGAAACAATTAATACGTCAAGAGCTACACCGAGAAAGCAGGCACCTGTCCTGAATCGGATATTGGATTTTGTAAGTTCGGTGCGCGTTGGCGTCGTACAGCTTTGCATACTCGTCGTGTTGGCCATGGCCGGTATGCTGATAATGCAGCAGAATGTCGAGGGCTTTGAGGCATATTATGCCTCGCTGACCCCGGCTGAGAAGACCGTTTTCGGAGCACTCGGGCTCTTTAATATTTATTATAGCTGGTACTTTGAGCTTCTTTTGCTGACTCTATCCCTCAATATCGTTCTTGCTTCGATCGACCATTTCCCGTCCGCTTGGGCCTATCTTGTAGAACCTAAATTGACTGCAACTCGCGACTGGCTGTTGGGCCAGCGGTCAAACACGATCATCGAACTCAAAGGTATCAGCGAAACTGAGGCTGGTGAAAAAATAAAAAAAGTCTTTCAATCAAAAGGACTGAAGTCAACGGTCACGGAAACCGAGACGATGGAGTACGGTGTTGGATCTGACGGACGTAAAGATTTTTCGGTAGTCAACAAAAAGAAAAATATTGTAGTTTTCGGTGAATCAGGAAAGATCAACCGTCTTGGGGCTTACATAGTTCATGTGGCGCTGCTGACGCTCTTTTTAGGGCACTTTGTGTTTCTTACGACAAGCTTCGATGCCGATGTCAGAATGATACCTGGTGCCAAGACGGACGAGATACAACTCATCAAATTTGACCTCGACAAAAAAGAACGGTTCACTGTAAAACTTCCCTTCACAATGGAATGCACGGACATTCAGCAGCGGCTGATTGACGAAAAAGGCGGGATCGATGTATCAAACACGCTTGACTGGCGGACTCAGCTTAAGATAGATGATCCGCAATATGGCGTAAACGTTGAGGAAGCGAGTCTGAACAAGCCTTTATTCTATCGTGGTTATCGGTTCTTTCAGGCACAGACGATCCCTATCGGACACGCAAGAACAATAACTCTTGAACTGACGCCGCAAAGCGGTGGTGATACGATACGAGCAAATATCGAAAGGAATGGCTCGACTACATTGCCGGATGGAACCAAGGTGGATTTTACTGATTTCGAACCTGATTTTACGTTTGGCTCAGACGGTAAGCCTGATACGCGCAGCGGTGACTATAACAACCCGGTTGCGGTGCTTAATGTGACACCGCCGGCCGGAGAAAAGATACGAGTGTTTGCTTTCGCTCAGAAATTGCCGGATAACGCTCCCGTTGGTGCCCCGAAGGCAGGCTACAAATGGCGGCTCGCGGAATTTGAAAAATCTCCCATGGCACACGTGCTGGCGATCAAATATGACCCGTATAATGCCTCTATTATTGCTTGGTATTTTGGTGGTTTTGGGCTTGTCGGGGCGTTAATGTTTGTCTTTTTCTTTTCACACAGACGAGTATGGGCTCAGATCACTAAGACTGGTAATGGTGAGATCGAGGTCGTCTTAGCGGGTGAAGCAAACCGCAACCAGATCGCATTTGAGGATAAATTTAAGAACATAGCCGAAAGTATCAAAGGCGAAGACCTATGAGGAAAATTATATGGAAGAGCTTGATCGACTAGAAAAACACGGCGGATGGCGTTCGTATGCTCCTGCAACAATTGTGGTCGCTGGTGCCCTTGTGATGTTAGGCCTGCGAGTGCAGATCGGCGACGGATTTATTTCCGACGGAGCGTTTATGATGCTCGCACTCGCGTGCTACATCCTCGCGGCGCTTTTTCAATTAACGAATCTCTACGCTCCCTCGACGATGGCCGAAAAGATCGGCTACGGAGCCGGTGCTCTTGGCGTATTTTTCAATCTTACTAGCTGGCTCACGCGCTGGGTCGCCGCTTACGATCATGAGATCGCGGTGATGCGTGAGAGCGGTAATATGACCTCTCCTTGGGTATTTCGTTATATTCCGTTTGCTAACCTCTATGACCTTAGCCTTGCATTTGCTTTTGGCGCCGGTTTTACAACGCTTTTGTTCGCTCACCGCAAGAATTTTCGAATTCTGAGTGCTTTCACGTTACCGATCGCGGCTCTGATCCTAACGCTTGCGCGTTTTATAGGCGATCAGTTCATCAATCTGCCGCCGGTGCTCGATTCGTATTGGCGGCCCATTCATGTCGGCGATGCGAGTCTTAGCTATGGGGTCGCCCTCGTATGTTTTGGCGTCGCTGTAATGTACCTGCTAAAGGACGGCGTCAAGGTTGAAGCGATGGCTATCTGGTCGAGTATTTTCGGCATTGCCGTTATGGCGACGATCAGTAAGTGGTCGGTGTTTACGGCATTTGTTTACCGTGCCGGATTATTTGTTCCGACAGGCGATGGAAAACATCCATTTTCGTCACCTTTTCGGTTGGAGATTCCCTTCGTTGGACCAACGCTCGTTGTTGCTGCGCTATTTTTGACCGGCTCGATCATTGCATTTCTCCTTTATATTTATAAGAGTAATGAACAGGCAAAAACACTTGGACACTATTTGCTCAAGTTGGGATTCTTGGCTCAACTCCTAGCGGTTATATTTTTGGCCTATGGCATAAATAACCACACAAATACGCTCGAACGGCTTCAGGCTCAACTGAAGGCTGACCCGGCTCAATATACGGTCGCCGCCAAGGCAATGGCCGAAAAACAGGACATGAGCGTGGAGGAGAGAGCGCAGATCACACCGCAGCAATATGAGCAAATGGGTCGTTCCTTCATTCAAAACAACGGCAGCCAGATGTTTACAGGCCTTAACGCCAACCCGGTTGAATTCTCAGCTTTGATCACGGCGATGGTCGCTACTCTTTTTGTCATTTTCTTTAGTTTTCGCACCGAAAACCTGCGAGAGCGCCTGCCTAGTCTCGAGTCACTCGACAGCCTGATGTACAAAACGGCATGTCTCGCGTTCGCCGGCCTCGCGATGTTGCTTATCACCGGTGCTATCTGGGCAAACGAATCGTGGGGACGTCCGTGGGGTTTTGATTCAAAGGAAACCGGTGCCCTTGTCGCTTGGCTGACCTACGCCGCGTTTCTGCATACGCGAATCGCACGCGGGTGGAAGGGCCGAAGTTCGGCGTACTTCGCAATCGTAGGTTTTCTGCTCGTGATATTTACTTATCTAGGCGTGAGCTACTTGCTTCCGGGCTTGCACAGTTACGCGTAAGAAAGGTTATTCGATCGTTACCTTTGCGACATCGAGCATCGAGTATCTGATCGTCTTTCCGTCCTTTGCAACTACCGTTAGCACTCCATTATCGACCTTGAATGTGGTGATCTCACTCATTGGACGTTCGATGATTTTTCCGTCCCTTAACTGAACAACAAGCCGAAAATTTGCCATTGGATCAGGCGGGCTTTTCACCGGAGGTGCCGTTGGTTTTGCGGGCTTAACCGGTGGTTTTTCTGCGGGAGGCGTTACTTTTTCTTTTGAATTCTTTCCAAAAACAGTTTTAACTTCGGGACTATTGGTTTTCTTTGAAGGTTGACTCGCAATTGTCGGATCTTTTTTCTCAACTTTTACTGGTTCCTTGACCGGCTTCTTTTCAACCGCTTTAGCAACACTTCCCTTTTCCTTGTTTTCTTTGTTCAACGTCGCCACAGGCGAAGGTAAAGGTTTTTTGATCGGTTCCGATCTTTTTTTCTTTTCAAGTGCCGCTGTGGTTTCTTTGGCGTCCGGCGTTGGTTTAACAGATGGTTGGGGTTTTGGAAGGACCTCTACGATCGTTCCGACAGAATTAACGCGAATACCTGATTCTGCATTGACTTCGGCTCCTTTGATTGCCGGAGCATCTTGTGATCTTTGTCCAGATAAAGCTACAAAGCTCCCGGCAAATTTGATCCTGAAAGTCGCGGGATCATCGTTTGGTGAACGGCCTTCGATGCGAAGTACAAGCCTCTCTGTTTTTCGCATGTAAATGAGCCTTCCTGTCTCGTTTACACCACCGTCTGAATAGATCACCATTTTCGCCAGCGGCCGGAGTCCTTCAACGGCAAAAACATCAATGTCTCCGGAAAAGTTCTTTGTGACAACATTGACGAAAACGTCGCCCTGTCCGCCGTCAAAAGTGTAGAAATATGAGGTTAGCCGCGAGTCGCCGATGTCGCGTGCCTTAATTATTCCGTCGATCTCATTGTTTGTAACCGCGGTTGGATAATTTTGATCAGTCGATTGAGCATTGGCAGTAAATGAAAGAAATAGCGCGCAAAATATGAGTGCGAACAACCAACAAACAATATTCCGGATCGATATCACCTAAAGTTCTTTTCTGAGATGTACGAGGCGCGAGGTTTCGGCATATCCAAGACGAAGATGGGCCTGCAGGCTAACGGCATTATCGACCTCGGCATCAGAGGCCATTTCTGTACAGCCTTTTTGTCGGGCCCATTGTTCGGCATATTCAACGAGCCTGCTGCCGATACCCAATTGCCTAAAGCTCTCTTCGACGTACCAACCTTCGAGATAACCGACATTTTCCGTTTCACAGTCTTCGACGTGCGTTCTGATGCTTGCCTCAAGAAATCCTGCAAGTTGTCCGCCGCCTGTGTCTGCTACAACTACCAGTTGGGAATCCGCATGTTCAATGATATCGACCATTTCGTCCTTATGATCGTCCTCGCTCGATTCGTCCCACAGACGCATCCTCAATCGCAGCCATTCGGCCAGATCGCTTTCATCAAGCGGCCGTATCGAAAAGACCTTGTCTGCCCCTGAGATCATTGATGCCATTGAAAACTGATTCTAACAGTCTCGTCCCCATATAACAACAAAAAAAGCCGGAGACATAGCCCCGGCTTTTTCGACAATATGAACCAAATTAATTACCGCTTGCGGCTTTTGTGGCTGCCGGTTTGTCCTGCAGCACCTCAAGGGCTTTTTTGAGTTGAATGTCCTCTAAAACCTTTGGCGGAGCTGGTTTCGGTGTTGCATTAGGCTGTGGATTTTGGCCATCCTGTTGATCGGTCAGGCTGTCAACGTCCAATGGTTCCGGCGTATCTGTACGTTTGACCTCGATCGAAGGCTTAACTCCGGTCGTTGTACGTTCTTCGCCAAGAAACGGCGTTCCGTTCGGGCTTGCCCACTTCGCGACTGTCAAAAGATAGCCGCCGCCGCTCGAAAGCGGAAAAAGCTTCTGTTCTGTGCCAGAGCCGAAACTGCGTTCGCCGATGACTTCTCCGCGTTTTCGTTCGAGAATAGCTGATGCAACTACCTCAGCCGCTCCAGCGGTACTAAGATCGATCAGAACGGCAAGATTACCGTCGAATAAAGCTTTTGCAAATTCTGCGGAATAAGTGGTTTGGACCTTGTTCTCGTGCCCTATAATTTTAGCGATCTCGCCGTCCTTTATGAAAAGGTTTGCTACCGCAACACCCTCTGCGAGACTTCCGGCGGAAACTCCTCTAAGGTCGAGAATGATCTTTTGAATGCCTTGCTTCATCAGGTTTGAAACCTGAGAGCGAATGTCGTTGCCTTCACCTTCTTCGAGACTGTAAACCTTAATGATACCGATCTTGCCGCCTTCGATACGTGATTCGGCGACCGGAATTTTGTAGGTACCGCGAACAACCTTGATCGTCTGGGGCTTTTCGCCTGGACGAAGAACACGAAGAGCGACTGTCGTTCCTGTTTCGCCGTTTATCAACTGTCGGGCGTCATAAAGCGATATATCACGGGTCGCCTTGGTGTCAATATATTCGATAAAATCGCCGGCTTTGATACCGGCTTTTTCGGCAGGCGAGCCTTTTATCGCCGAGATCACATAAACAAAGCCCGAGATCTGAGAAAACTCAGCACCGATACCGACTTTGTTTGAGGTCTTGTTCGTTTCGTATGCCTTGACCTGGTCGGCGGTCAAATATGATGAATAAGGATCAAGGCCGCCCGCGAGGCCGCGAAGGGCTCCTAATCGCACTTTATCCATGTCTGGAGGGTCAACGTAATCGTTTTGGATATGTTGAAGAACAGACTCTACGATGCGAAGCTGAGCAGCCGCGTCATTGGCCGGCTGCTGCGCTGAAGTCGTAAGAATGGAGCCGACAAAGGGCATTCCGCCAATAACCGCATAGACGGCTATTACACCGGAAATTACCAAGATCCAAACCTTACCGCGAAATGACATATAATACCTCGTATGATAAATCTAACCGTACGTTTTACGCGAGATGGGTCAGATTTGTTTACCGCAGAAAACAACTGATAAATTATCTCTTAACGCTACACGCAAGTGCAAGAAAATAAAACGACTAATCCCGACAGACTTGCAGAGCTTTTTCCGGTTCCTCCGAAAGGGCGAATTCTGGCCATGGATCCTGGTACAAAACGCTGCGGTGTCGCCGTTTCTGACGAGCTGCATATCACCACTCGGCCGCTCGCCGTGATAGACCGCAAAAGCTGGAAAAAACTGCTTCTGCATATCAAAGATCTCATCACTGAGTTTGATGCCAAAGCTTTCGTCATTGGTTTGCCTCTTAACACCGACGGAACCGAAAGCGATATGTCTGCGGAAGCCCGCCGCATGGCCCAAAATTTCTCGCTCTCACTCGAGATCCCAGTCTTTCTCCAGGACGAACGCGTCACTTCCTACGAAGCTAAATCCCGCCTGTGGGAACAGGGCAAAACCCTAAAAGAAACCCGCAACCTTGTCGACAGCGAAGCTGCCGCAATCATTCTCAGTGATTTCTTGGCTCGCGTTTCCTGAACGGGAGAAAAACTACTTCGGACTTATCACTATGATCTCCGTGGCAGCCTTTTCTACCGCTGATCTAGTGAATGGGAAAATCGCCGGGTTGCCTGTTCGCCAGAGTTCGAATTGGTCTTTGAAGTGTGGTGATCTTGGGTTGCCGCTTTGGCCCATTGGGATCACGAAGCGGGTTGCGTCCCAGTTTCCGGGTGTGGCGATGAAGCGCATTGAAACGTTGGAGCCGACGTTTGGAGTTTGTCCGCTGCCCGCGATTCCTACAGTTGGTGTGGAAAACTGACTGCCAATGAAAGGAACCGACGCCAAAGGATGAGCAAAGCGTGATATAAAACTTTTTCCCCAAACCCAGCCTGACGGATCGCTGCCGTAAATTTTCGAGGCGGCGAGATTTTGGCGAGCGTTCGTATCACAGGCTCTGTAAAGTTCGCCGTAAGTTTTGTAGGGTGCAGGTAGCCAACGTGTAAGCTTTTCGCGAATCGCGCGGTCGAATACACGCTGCTGAATATAGAATGCTGGCACAGGCTTGTTGTCGTTAGCCATTTTGTTGCAGATGCATTGTTTTATTTCGTTCGCGAGCACTGCTCCTTGGCTCTCAGGGGTCATCTTGCCGTCCCAACTTTTCAATACCGCAAGCGTTTCCGTTGAGATCGATCCGTCTGCTACCAATTCCCTTGCAAACGATGCCTGCAGGTAGTTGTAAACGTCGTGCTGAATATCGCGCGAATCATCCATCGTGACCTTATTCATCTTCGATAAAAGATCGTGTATTCGCCTCGCACGTGATGACATGTATGTCCGTGTGATCTGCTGATACTTGTAATCCGTGCCGGCGATACGCTGATTCGCGGTGACGATAAAACCTGCGGGCGGGTTGTAGAGGTTTGGTAATTCTTCAAAGGGAATGTTACCTAACCAATCGCCGTCCGTCGTAGAACCGTCGTAGGGCAGCGAGCCGTCGCCTTTCTTTCGTATTGGAACTCGTCCTGCTGCATACCACCCGATGTTGCCTTTTACATCCGCGAAAACAAAATTCTGCATTGGGCCGCCGTATGATTTAAGCGCACTTTTGAAAGTGTTCCAGTCTTTTGCTCTGTTCAAATGGTAAAAAGCGCTCATATCCACATTCTTCGATTCGCGCGCATTCCATTTGAGGGCATATTTTTTTCCGGCATCATCCGTTATCACGACACCGTTACGCGTTTCCATAACGTCGAAAGTATGCGGTGACGTTTCGGTTTTCAATGGATTGTTGCGAACGTTGATTGTTTCTTTACGGATGACGGGTTTTGACCATCCGGTAGGTGTCTTATACTCGCCGGCGTCGTTGAACGTCTCAACGTAAACGTCTTGTACATCGGGGCCGGTGTTCGTCTGTCCCCACGCGATCGATTCGTTGTGCCCGATGATCACGCCCGGCATTCCTGGGATGGTTACACCCGCAACGCGAAGTCCAAGCGATTTAAGGTCAACCAAATACCATATTCCCGGAGTTGACGGAGCCAGATGCGGATCGCTCGCCAGCATAGCTTTCCCGTCAGCGGTCCTTTTCCCGCTAATCACCCAATTGTTCGACGCCGCCAGATGTTCGGCGTAAAGTCCCAAGCGTTCAAGGGAAGCTGCGCGCAACTCTTCGTCATTAGCTGCAAAATGCACGAGTGATGCCGAAATATCTAAAGGTGTCGGTAAGGCTTTCGCCAATGTGCGGGCTTGTGCAGTATCTTTTCCGAAAAGCACCACATCGTCCGGCGTCACAGGATCGGTAAGGTCAGCCAATTTCTGCTTATCGATACCTGCAACCGAAGCCCGTAAAACATCGCTTCGCCATGTCGAACTAAGAGCGTCTGCCATTATCGAGCCTATTATCAAAGAATCTGTTGGCAGCCACGGCGTTGGTTTATATTGCAATATGCTGAATTCCGGCGGCGTATTATTTTCATCAAGCGTCGCAATGTATGCGTTGACGCCGCGAGCGTAGGCTTCGAGAACTGCACGAGATTCGGAATTCATCGACGCCAGCCCCTGCTCCACGATCGTTGCAAATCCAAACCTCCGCCACCTTTTGTCCTCTTCAAGCCTTACTTCGCCAAATATCTCCGCCGACTGGCCTCTGGCCAATCTCCTCATAATATCCATCTGCCACAGCCGGTCGCTTGCCGTAACGTAGCCTTGCGCAAAATAAAGATCGGCGTCTGACTTTGCTTCGATGTAAGGAATGCCGCGACCATCACGTTGGATCGAAACTGCAGCCTTAAGGCCCTCAACAGTGATCTTTGACGAAGGAGCTTGCGCAAAGACGGAGCAACATAACAACAGGACAATCGTAGAAGTGCGGACCATGGTGATTTTCATATGTTTGAAGGACACGTTGATAAATGAACTAATATACAGAGTAACGACTTTATGTTGATTAGCCATCGACCTTAAGTTAAACTTTTCACTGTTATTAATCAAATTCTTTGGAGATACAGAATGAACTCGGTCAAACTGATCATCATAATAGCAGCATTCTCGGTTTTTGTGACTTCTTGCGGGCAATCTCCGCCTGCTGCAAACACAACAAATATAGGAGCAAGTCGTGTAGTCTCCAATGTGGCCTTAAATGCTAATAGCTCTTCGAATGGTCCGGACAAGTCACTACGCTCGAATAGATCGGCTCAGGTTGCGGAAGTGGCTGATATCGAAGAAAAGGTTGTAGACCTTTATTCAGAAAAGTGCATGATCTGTCACAAAGACACAGGTAAAGGCGGTAAGATCACGCTAGAAGGCAAAACAATAACGCCTGCAGATCTGACGTCGGCTAAGATCAAAGCTAAATCTGATGAAAAGTTGTTGTCAGAGATCAAAGAGGGTGTGCCGGATGAGGGCATGCCGTCATTTAAAGCCAAGCTCTCTGACGAAGAGATCAAATCTATTATTCAAAAGATACGAAAATTCTGACCATTTCGGCAATAAGCCACTTATTTGCAATTAGGTATTCCAAAACCTAAAATCATAAGCAGTATGCACCCGTAGCTCAGCTGGATAGAGTATCTGACTTCGAATCAGAGGGTCGCAAGTTCGAATCTTGCCGGGTGTACCATCCTATCTTACTTGTTATCAATATTTACGAAGTTACCGATCACTGAAATCTAAAATACGATCAGGACTTACATTAGGACTCACGCGGTCAGGTTTTCTGTGTATCATCGCTTTGTGAAGAAACCGCTATGAGTTCTTCATATTTGGTATTATAATTTCCCCTACAGTCGAAGGCCGTATTTCTGCAGTAAATATTGAAAGCATCATTCACTCAGGAACATTGTCCGGTGCGGTCGAGATCGGAAAGCAATAATTATTTCACCGGAGAATGTTCACCATGTCCAGGGATCGTTTACCTTATTTCAGTTTCGTTAGCCGCACAGACTTATTTGCCGTATTCGCGGCTTTTGCCCTTATTTTTTTGGCCTCAAGCACCAGTTTCGCAGGTATTCTGGATGATAAGGATATATCGGAGAATATCTGGGCGTCGGAACTTGCTCCGGTTGTCGATTACGGATTCTCCCTGAAACTAAAACCCGGGGCCAGCTCTAAAGCGCAGCCTCGCGGGATGTCACCGTTACAGACCCCGCCGCCTGGTGAAGAAGAAATGGAAAGCAGTGATCCGAAGCCGCATAAGCCGCCCGATCGCCCGGGCATTCCCGTCGATCCCAGCTTCCTGGATCAGGCTCTGGCCTGCACCGCACCAGTGGTCAACGCCAGTACCAGATCGGGAAACGAAGACGAAACATTTGTGGTTGTAAACCCGACGAACACCCAGAATATAGTCGCCTTTTCTAATCAAAGTGGAAACAGTATTTACAAGTCCTATACCACTAATGGTGGTGCGAGCTGGACGCACGGCACGGCCGCGACAAGCGCGGCTTGCTGCGACGGACAGGCGGTCTTTGATTCCTTTGGCAATCTGTTCCTGGTTTACTTAAATGCAGGCGACACTGCGGTCAACCTCATCGTCAGTACCAATGGAGGAATGACATTTGGCTCTCCGATCACCATCGCCACAGGGCCAGCCGGCGGGCCCGATCAGCCGTCGATCGCCGTCGGCAGCGGCAGCGTGTGGATAGACTGGAACAACAACGGAGACAACGATGGAGACATGTTTGCCCGTGGCGCTCCGGTCACCGGACTTGGAGGCTTGGGAGCGTTCGGGCCGGCGCAGGCCATTCCCGGCGGCACCGGCACTTATGGCGGCATTGCTGTAGGTCCCGGCGGCAAAGTTATTCTGACCTACATGACACCTGAAACGACGCAGGGCCCGGTGACGATCTATTGCAACACGGATGCGGACGGTTTGGGACCCGGCGGCTTTGGTGCGCGCGTAACCGTGACGGCTTCAAATGTGGGCGGCTACGACTACATCCCGGCGC
>CAZGSC010000089.1:0-13888 GCA_964528325.1 uncultured Chloracidobacterium sp.
GTCTGTCTGGTCGAAATCCGTTGAAATTCCGGCCTTGGCATTTGTGATTTTGAATAAATAGCCTTTGACACGTTGAAATTCCGAAGTGCTTATCACATATTCTTCCTTTTCGGGAAAGCGGGCTACCAGCTGTAAACTCGTATCGCGTCTGTTAATGGCTTGCGGGTGAGTTGAAAAAAGTTTTGCGATCGTACCGGGCTTTTTCTTATTTTGGGAGGCAAGCTTTTCGAACATCGTTGACATACCCGTAGGGTCATAACCAGACGCATATAGGTATTGGACGCCAAGATTGTCTGCTTCTTCTTCAGCTCCCCGAGAAAATTTTAATTGGGCCAAACCGGCAAGAATACCCCCGCCATTTTGCAGTACGCCGCCCACGATGGCGCCGCCAAATATCATCCCGGCGAGAGACGCATAGTTAATAAAGGCACCCTTGCCCTGATTTTCCATTGCGTGCCGTGCACATACATGGGCGATCTCATGAGCCATCACACCTGCTAGTTCGGCTTCGTTATCAGCAGCCAGGATCAATCCCTTATTGACAAAAAAGAAACCGCCTGGCAGCGCGAAAGCATTTACTTCGTCGCTGTCAATGACCTTGATCGTAAAGGGCACTTTGGCGTCTGAATGAAGGACGATGTTTTGTCCGACGCGATTAATGTACTCGGTGATGACTGGATCGTCGATCAGCTTTGCCTGCTGTTCGACTTCCATCGCCAGTTGGCGGCCGATCTGCATTTCCTTTTCTTTCGAACCGCCGAGCCAGCCAAAGAATTTATCTGTGCCCTTGTTGATATTGCGTTTTCCGATCTGAGAGGGGTCTTCTTTTGAGCCAAGCGGCGTTTGAGAGGCCGGTGTCGGAGATGCCTTCGGATCTTTCGATGCCTTACTGTCTTTGCTGGCTTCGATATCGTCTTTTGCCTTTTCCTGTGCAAAATACGATGTTGGCAACACAAGCGTGCTGGACCAAACACACGAAACTAACAAATAAGCTCCAAATTTCCTAACAATTCCGAAATGCATAATGGCCTCCCAACCGCCGATGCAGGGCTAAACAAATTGTAGCCCCGAGGTGAAACACAAATCAACGACTGTATGATGCCGGCAACTAAAAAATAGTTGTGATTTGACAAAAAATATCCAAGGCATAAGGAGATGCCGGTCATAAAAAAATTGTTTCCAGTAGTGCTAAAACTTGTTAAACTATTAGAGGCGATGGTTATTCACCCGGCCACTTCATCACTGCATTTCAGCAAGTTCAATGAAACGTTTAGACGAAAAAGTTAAGGATATTGTAGACGTCCGCGCGACACCGGGCCTGACGGACTTTCTAGCGGATCCGGCGGCTACGCTTAACGGTTACCATTTTACCGACATTACGGCCGATCTTATGGCCAAATGGGTCGGACAGATCGCCGATATTAAGCGTGGACGCGGTGCAGCATTTGCGCTTGCGGGTTTTCGTGGAGTGGGAAAGAGTCACTTCATAGCGGCTCTTGGTGCGATAGTTGCACAGCCTGAACTTCGCACAAGAATATCTGACACGCACGTTTTGGCGACGGCACAACGGCTGTCGCGTAGACACGGTGTGGTCGCACACCTCAAGCGTGGATCAAGTGATTCGCTGTTAACAGAATTAAAGGTCGCAATAGCGGCAGTCACGGGAACGGGAACTGGCGAATTCAGTGACTCGCTTAATGAGATACTGCTAGCCGCGGCCGACAAGGCCGGCGACACACCGTTTGTGCTGCTTATCGATACTGCGTTTGGCCGCGAACAGCGGGTCTCACGCGACGACGGAGTTTTGTTGAGCGAGATCGCTTCGGCGGCCCTCGTACACGGCATTTTTGTCGGCATCGCGCTTGATGACGATATCGCCGGTGCAGACGGATTGAATTCGTCGATAGCGAACAGCTTTACGATCGATTATCTCGATCAGGAACATCTTTACAAGATCGTCGACGCAAACGTCTTCCCGAAACATGAGCAAATGCGCGGCGTGCTGCACGATATTTACAGTTCATATCGAGCAGCTCTTCCTGGCTTTCGGTGGAGCGAACATCGATTCTCGTGTTTGTATCCGATGCATCCGGCAATTCTTGAGATAGCGCCTTTCGTTCGATTGTATTTGCAGGAATTTGCGTTATTGGGATTTGCTGTTGAGGCTGGAATTCGCATCCTCGGACGTCCGGCAAATTCGCTGATAGGGCTCGATGAAGTATTTGACAGCGTTGAAAAGCGACTGCGTGGTATTAGCGATCTGAAGGAGGCCGTTGCAGCTTTTGATACGATCGACAAAAATGTGATCGCCAAAATTCCCGTAATGAAACGACTTGAAGCCAAGCTTGTTCTAAAAGGGTTGTTTTTGTTATCGCTGAACGGAGAGGGCGTGACCGCGACCGACCTGAGTGCAGCGATGCTGATCTTCGACGAGGGCGATCCGGCTTCAACCAAAACTAATGTTGAGGCAATGCTTCAGTCATTTGCCGACGCAACTCCGACCGCGATCAAGAGGTCAGAGGATCCGGGTCGTGAGGCAAAATTCTGCTTTAAAGTCGGCGGCGGAGAAAGCCTGAACAGTGTGCTCGATGAGGCAATAAAAGGTGTATCCGGCGATGCGGTGGAACTCGTTTTGAGACGTCTGACGGCTGAGAAGTTTTCGGATTTTGATATTTCAGATGACGGCTCGACCATATGGGCGACATGCTACGTTGTTTGGCGCGGCGGGATACGGCCGGGCGAGGTGATTTGGCAGGCCGGAGGCACACCACCACCGGAAGAGGATGACAATTCGGCCAACTGGAAGGTCTTCGTTCGCTATGGTTCACCACTTGGGTCCGAAAATGCGACACTTCGTTGGCCGGCATCCGAGTGGGTTGTCGGAGACCTTTCATCCGCGGACATAAACACGATTCGCAGATTTCATGTGCTTCAGACAGATACAGCGATACGTGAGACTTTCCGTGACGCTGTTCCGACAGCCCTTCACGCACATTCAATAGCCGTTGAAAAGATCTGGCACCGGATATTTCTTGAGGAAAGCCATGTGGTGTCCGGGGGGAGTGAGTATAAATTCTCCGACCCCGCAAAGAGTTCGTATAACCTTGGCCAATTATTTATGCTGATGCTCGAAGATCAGCTTGAGAAACAATTCCCATCACATCCAGAATTTGCACATGTTCTCGGGGAAAAGGAGGTTTCTTTAATTACTGAAAATCTATTCAGCGGATCGGGCAGCGACAATCCAGAAATTCAAAAACTTGCTGAAAATTTTGCGTTACCCTTGGGTTTGGTTTGCGAACAAGATGGAGTTTATGTCCCGCGATCGGCCAATGATCTTGCGGAAGAATCAATAGTTCGGCAAATTCTTGAATTGACCACTTTGAGTCAAGCGGACGTGATTTCGTTGAGCGATGTCTCAAAACGAATGCGATCGGCTCCCTATGGCTTAACACTGGAGGCACAGCATTTGGTGCTAGGATCTCTCGTTGCACAGCGCCAATTTGATTTTGTCACGACCAGCGAAAATCGCATCAACCACCGCTCCCTCGATCTTCAGATCATTTGGGATGACATCGTCGGAATCTCGCGGCCATCGGATGAAGGCTATTCCAACGAACGTCTGCTCGGTTGGGCAGTTCTGCTCACCGGTGATGTTACGCTAAATACCCTAAGAGATGCCGAAGTGCGTTCAAAGCTCTTGGAGTGGCATAGTGAGTGGCAAAAAGAACGGCTTATTGAGCGGTTTGATGCCCTGCCCGATGAGAAATTGAATTCAAAAGTGTGGCGAATAGCTTCGAACGTTAAGAAAACATTTGGAGTTGCAGCAGAGGCGGTCGACAATTTGCGGCATGACAAGGTTGAACTTGATAGCTGTTTACAGGCCATTGCAGACGCCTTTGCCGACTCCGAAGAAGAATTCGATAGCAAAAAGAGAGATCTCGACTCTCTTAGAGCGTGCATTGGCCGCTTGGCTGAACGTGACAAAATAAATACTTATCTGACATTGTGTGAGCCGACCGGTGATGCGGAGATAGAATCGTTGCGATGTTCCCTGATAGAGGATGTAGCCCTCACCTATTTTGAGAGTCAGAATGGAACGGACATAGAATTCAACGAGCGGTGGGACAGATTCCAGGCTCTATATGCCGATCTCTATACCGAGCGACATGACGCCGCAATGGCGTCGCGCGAAAAGCGAGCCAAGCTCGATGAGTTCTTCTCAACGGATCTTTGGGCGACGTTTGCAGACCTCTCGGAAATACCGTGGTTTGGAAGACACGATATGGAGATCGCGATGAAATGGGTCCGAGAACTTCGCAGGCCGGAATGTAACACGGATGTAAAGAATAGACTCGAAGCCCAGCCGTTTTGTGTTTGCTCCTTTAGGCTTACAAATGCCGCCAACACAGACGCAATGATAAGTGAACTTGAAAAAACCGTCGTTAAGGGACTGGACTATTTTCGACATAAATTCCTGGCAGAAAGTACTTCCGTTGCGCTGGGATTAAATTCGGTCAAGAAGATCCATAACAGCGAGACACTTTCAAAACTAAACGAGTTAGCGACGTTTCTGGAAATGAATAAGGCGTTTCCGAAACTTGGAGTTACGGAGACGCATCTTCTAAAAGTGGTTACGCAGAAATTAGAAAGGTCAAACTCAATACACAGCGACAGGCGGCGTCCATCAGGAGAACCAGTACTTCAATTGCATCCCGACGATATTCGCCAGCTTGAAGATGAGCTGGATAGTTTGCAGGATCCGTGGAGGATCAACGCTTAGTTCCGATCAGCCTTTGTATTTGTTCAAACGGAAGTTTCAACTTTCGATAAGTTGCTCTATATTTTATCGATATGGTTACAGTATCGATAATTGGAATAGGCAGGGTCGGTGGTGCGTTGGCTCTTGCTCTTCCAAGGGAACAATTTTTAGTTCGAAATCTAATCTATCGCGGAACTTCTGCACAGGTCGAGACTATCAAAAGATCATTGACGACCGCAGAGGCATTTTCTTTTGACAATATTTCTGAGCTCGATTCAGATGTTTTGTTTATTACGACGCAGGATTCCGAAATAGCTTCCGTTTCCAAAGATCTATCTGGTAAATTGTGCGGCAAACCATACGTTTTTCATACCAGCGGAGCTCTGTCGTCGAGCATTCTTGACGATCTGAAGTCGATCGGATGCAAAACAGGTTCGATCCATCCATTGGTTTCCATAAGTAGCGCAGAGGCCGGGCCCGACCGATTTCGCAATGCATATTTCTGTATTGAGGGTGATCCTGAAGCCGTTAATATTGCAAGGACGATCGTAACATCCTTAGGTGGAACATCTTTCTCGATCGATACAAAGTATAAGACACTTTATCACGCAGCAGCAGTCACGGCGTGCGGACATTTGGTAGCGTTGTTCGAAGCAGCGGTCGAAATGATGTCAAAGACAGGTCTGGCCGAAGCGGATGCAGAACAAATACTGCTTCCACTGGTCAAAAGTACGGTTCAGAATCTCGGCGAACAGGGAACTGCGGCGGCACTGACCGGAACATTCGCAAGGGCTGATGTTCAAACGTTCGTCGAACATCTAAAGATCCTAAACACAACCGTTTCTGATGAACTGCTCGAAATTTATCTCCTTTTGGGTGAAAGATCGCTGGAACTTGCCGCTAAACAGGGCGTTAATCAGCACAAGATCGACTCGATGCGAACGAAGGTTTCCATAGCGAAATCAAAGTTGAAATGGTAGTATCGAGTTAAGCAGCAAATAATGAAATGGTAAAGAAAAAAGAGCGTTTTGAAGTAGAAAAACAGATCTTTCTTGAGCATATACAGGGCCAAGGTTTGCGGAAGACTGTCCAGCGCGATGTTATCCTAGAGACTTTTCTCAGTACCGAAGATCACCTCACGAGCGAGGACCTTTATCGTCTTGTAACAAAACAAGACCCGACCGTTGGACACACGACGGTTTATCGAACGCTCAAGTTGCTGACCGAAGCTGGGCTTGCACGCGAAGTTCGTTTCGGCGACAACAAGACTTACTATGAGCATCATTACAATCATGAGCATCACGATCACATGATCTGCACCGGATGCGGCAAGGTTATCGAGTTTTTTTCGCCCGACATTGAAAAGCTCCAGGACCAGATGGCTGACAATTTTGGATTTAAGCCAACACATCACAGTCTCAGGCTGTGGGGCATTTGCTCTAATTGTCAGCGTGCGGAGGGAGATATTCACACGACTGCACCGCCAGGTGCTCAGCCTCGTGTAAAGGTGCGGACAGCTATGCATTGAGCTGGCGAAGGAACATTTTTCGTGAAACGGGCGTAGGACTAATTAGGGCGGAGCCTGCGAAGGAAAATTATTACACCCGGAGAAGTAGTTATCATGACAAACGCAAAACAAGCACCGAAAAAAGATAAGTTTCAAGAAGAATTCAAGGAGCTGCCACTTGAAGAAAAGATAAGAACACTGCTAAAAATGGAAGCAGTTACGCTTCAGGAAACTTTTAGCTATGGCCTCAGTGAATCGATGAAAGCAGCTGACAGACTTGGCAACGTTCTGACTGAATTTGGTAAAAAGATCGAGTCTGAATTCAAGAATGTCACTCATCAGGACACTAAGAAGCCTTCGGCCAAATCAACTAATGCTGGAGCTAAAAAGCCAAGACCCTCAAAGACATAGTACAAAGTGTCATTGATGCACAGAACATAAGACTATCTTTGTGAAAGAAACTGCGATAGAAAAAAAACTGACAGCGCCTTTCAGAGAGAAAGGACAATATGTGCTTGTGTTCGGTGTAATCACATTAATGCTTTATGCAGCCGGTTTTCCCCCATTTTTGCTATTTTTTGTCGGTGTACTTACATTTTTTATTTGGAAGGTATTTTCGTCTGAAACACGACATGAAACACGACGAATTTTCGAGTTTTACCTTTCCGCTAATGAGATTCTTCGTGAAGATGACCGTCGTTGGTACGGATTTGAGATTCAAGAGACTGTGAAACGCGGAGAACATATTCTCCATTCGATGAGTGCTGCGCCGCCGTTGGTGAATTTTGCTCTTGGAGCACTTTATCAGAAACTGGACGATCACAGTTCTGCGATCAAACACCTTTCGCACATTGTTGAAGATGAAGCGAATGAGTCCGCGATAGTTTTTCCTACAAAAGAGCTACGCGATTATGTTCAGATGCTCCGAAAGATCGAACGAGCTCCTGCCGAGGCCCCGCTTACTTCCGCCGCTGTTCGCTCGCTTGAGCGCATGCGAAGAAACAAAGGCAAGGTGTTGCTGGATAAAAGCCGTTCGCAGATGAGCTCGACGCCGCAGCTTCCAATCAGTGAGAAAAAACTCGAATCTGTTGTCGATATGACAAGCTTTCTCGAAAGCGAAGAAGCAGACACGCCTGCATCAGTTGTTTTTAGTGATACGAGTGCTGCTTCCCAGCACCAACCTTTGCGATTTGTCAGTTCCGTTGTTCAGAATGTCAAAAAGGATGATTCAGCAAAGTCCGACCGAAAATCCATCTCGGAAGTGCTCCACGATATTTACGACAAGAATATTCAATAATTGAAACAGGTATTAGGCAGTTAATTGTGGAAATGTCAGGTATTAGTTAGTTGTCCGGGTAATGGGCTTTGGCAAGACTATTACTATTTTGTTGTCCTGATTATTGTCCGGGTTCGGGTCCTTTTCATTCGCCCGGACAAACATTAGACTTGCTATCCTTGCTTTTCCGTCGCGGGGATAAAAGAACGGGTCTTCTCTCAACATAACAATAATTCGAACGGAAACGGTAGTTCTTGGAGCTATCATGCCAAGCTTGCACATTAACCACCCAGAGTCGTATCTGCATTCACCCTGCGATGGAGTTGCTGAAATAAATCCCGTATCAGACATGCCGTTTGATAAAAAAGCCTGCGTTGCGGCATTGGGCCCGATGTTTTTTATGTTGACGGTGTATGTCAATCGATCTCCGGCAATGGCCGGATCAGGCGATGCCTCGGTCGAAACCGACAGATCCGCGATGTTTGGATTTGGCGGCGGAGCTTTGTATCTTGCGATCAAAAACGGACCGACCTCGTTGACCCTTGCATAAATATTACGGTTGTCAAAATCAGATGAAGGTGATCCTGGCGGCAAAATCGTTCTCTCAATCCAGACTGCCTGCCTATCGTCATAGACATCCGGTTCCGAATGCAAAACTCTTAGGCTGTTGAAAGTTGCCCGATCTGTGACAGAAGGCATGTGGAATGTAACGATATGAGGTCCGGAAGCCACGCCTGTAGTACGGATGTCGTAGCTTACGCCGTTGTAAGCGGTATATCCCGGCGGCAATGGGCCTACAATATTCGGGTCGATCTCTTTATAACTCGTCTTGCCGTCTTTAAATAAATGCCCATAAGTAATGGACGTCGGGCCGTCTTTACCCCTAGGAGCATTGATAAGAGTTAGGGTCGGGGTATTTTGACTCGTGACGGGCGAAACACAAATAAAAACTATAGTCACCACCAAGATCGCCAGAACAAAATGAATTTCCAATGTATTAGTTTTCATGGCTTCACTTTCGTTTAAATGCCTTGGTGATGCAAAACAGCCGGATCTGGCAGGTCGTTTAATACCGTCATTTCAATCCAAAGAACTTCTTGATGGATCCCATCACTCCTTTTTGAGAAGCTAATGATTCTTCAAGACTTGTTTCCTCGATCGAAGCGAGCAAAGCACGGCGCTCTTCGATTAGTTCTACAATGGTTTTTACCAGATCGGGGTTGTTTTCAAATATTGGTTTTAGGGCTTCTTTTTTTATCTGAAGAACCTCTGTTTCTTCTTCGGCGATGACCGAAGCAGATCGCGGTTCGCCCGTGAGTAGGCTCATCTCGCCAAAAAAGTCGTCCTTTCCGAGACGGTTGATTGTTTTCTGGTATGAGCCTTCTGGTATCTGAACCCTGACCGAGCCGCGAAGAATAACAAACATTGAATTGCCTTCATTGCCCTGACGGACGATTGCTTCGGCCGGAGCGTAGATGCGAGAGATGGATGCGTTTGCGAGCTGCTCGGTCTCGTCGGCAGAAAGCGGTGCAAAGATCGAGACGCGATTGAGATGTTCGGTAATTGTATTTACTACTACTTCGGCAGGAGCCTCTGGGGATCGTATTTCTCTATGGACGGTCAAAGTGGGTGACGAGAATGTGATCCTTTCCCGATTGAATACGTACCAGATACGTTCCCTGATCAAGGCATCCGTATCGTTGTGCTTGGCATAGTCCTCGAGCCAGTATTTAACCTCCCATTCCACACCGCTTTCAGAGAGATTTCGGATGCGGACGACAGGGCGGATCTTATTTGTAACATTTTCAACGTGCCGGACCGCTTCGCGCACGACCTGGATGATCCTGGTTGGCGAATCGGAATATTCTGTATTAAAAAAGACGGCGCGGGCGTTGAGGTTGTTCTTAGGAGCAACCTCGATGGATTCTTTTCCCAATACGGAATTGCTGATAACAAGGAGCTTGTTTTGAAATGTTCGGATTTTAACGCCGCGCCAAGAAACGCTTTCAACGACGCCGGTTCCACTTTTCCCTATCGAGACCACATCGCCAACCTGAAATGGTTGGTCTGCCTGCAACGCAAGTCCTGCAAAAAGGTTACCGAGAGTTTCCTGCAGAGCAAGACCAACTACGATACCGAGTATTGTGGAGCCGGTGAACAGCGGCGTCAAAGGAACATCAGGGTACTGCGTTTGAAAAATAATAAAGAAGGCAACGATGTAAATTATGATCGAGGAAACGGTTTTGATCAGTGACGAAACCTCGGGCTGCTTTGAAGTGCGATAGGCGGTTTTAATCGTAAAGTAGGCGAGAAATCTGACGATGGCAATGACTAGAGCCATCCACAATACAATCTTGAAAATACGAAAGAAGGCATCGATCGCTCGAGCATAAGAAACGTGCATCTGCAGCGTTCCTCCATCCGCAGCAAGCTCCCAACCCCTTGTAAAATTCATACCGAACTGTGGAAGAATCGAAGTTTGAAGCCAAAGCTCGACTGCCGGCAGAGTAAGTAGAATTAGAGCCGTGAAAGCGGAGAAGACGATGACAAAGACAGCTTTTTTTTGAAGTTCAGTGGCAGCCATAGCTTCGCTAAAACATATCAGCAAACGTTTTTGCAATCAACAATAAAGAAAGAAGAGAGACGATCACAGTCGTTCCGATCGCGAACACGTTATGGAAAAAACGGTTGCGATATTCACCCATTATCTCAGAGTTATTAGCAAGCGAGACAATGGCGATCAAAAGAACGGGCAACAACAAACCGTTGATACATTGGGTCAGCACCAGTAATTTGAACTGCGGAATGCCGGGAATAAGTGCGACCACAGCGCCAAAAATAACCAAAGCTGTAAATATGCTGACAAAGATCGGAGCTTCGCGAAAGGAACGTGACAGGCCCTTTTCAAAACCGAGCGCCTCGCTGAGTGAATAGGCTGTAGCCAGCGGCAAAACGCCCATTGCGAGCATCGCTGCGCCAAACAACCCGATAGCAAACAGATACTTTGCATACACGCCAGCGACGGGAGCCAGTGCCTGAGCGGCATCGGCGGCATCATTTAGTCTTATCCCTTTAGAGTAAAGGGTAGCAGCGGTTGAAATAACAATAAAAACAGCGATTAGATTTGCAAAAACCACACCAAGGACTGCATCAGTGCGGGCAAGTTTGAGGTCCTCTTTGTCCATTCGTTTTTCGACAACCGAGCTTTGAACATAGATCTGCATGAACGGCGTGATGGTTGTGCCGATCAACGCCATGACGGTAAAGAGATAGCCGGAATTGAGATCAAAACTGGGCGTGACAAACTCTCTGCCTACGGTCTGCCAGTCTGGCTTGGCTAAAAATGCCGCAAAAATATACGCTAAGAAGACCAAAGACATAAGAAGGAACATCTGTTCGATCCGCTTTGGCGTGCCCCGGACGACGAGCCACCAGATAACCGCCGCCGTAATAGGCACAGTGGCATATCGTGAAATGCCAAAAAGCTCCGATGCTTGAGCGATGCCGATAAATTCCGCGACGATGATGCCGGAATTTGCGACGACAAGGGCAAGCATAACAACAGCGGTCCACCGGACGCCGAATTGCTCACGTATAAGGTCCGCAAGTCCCTGACCGGTAACGACTCCCATGCGTACACACATTTCCTGAGCGACGATGAAAAAGACGGTCATCGGGATAAATGTCCAAAGAAGTGTGTAACCGTATTCGGCTCCCGCGGACGAATACGTGGCGATGCCGCTTACCTCATTCCCCGAACTTGCGGCGATGATCCCTGGCCCTAAAACAGAAAAATATGCGTAAAATCGATATTCAGACAGATTTCGGCGAAGCCGCGCTGGCACGCGGCTTAGATGCTGCACAAACTTTCTCGGTGAAAAGTGTGTAAATGTCATTTTTGCAACTATCGCCTTCTATCATTTGTGACATTTCGACGAAAGGTGAGAAAACACGTCCGCCGAAAGACTGACTATAACCCTTTTGCAATAATTAGAAAAGCGTTCCGTCAGGATTCCGACCGCAAATTGTCAGCAAAGAGAGGTTTTGGTAGAGTGCGTATATGAAAACAAAATGGATAGAGAAATCCTTCATTTTGACATTTGTTTGCAGCCTGCTTTTAGCTGGGGCACAACCTTTTTCATCTGTCTCTGCAGCCACGCGCGAACCCGTTCGCGGGAAACATGCGATGGTCGCTTCTCAGCACGAACTTGCTTCAAGGATCGGTGTTCAGATCATGAAAAAAGGAGGAAATGCGGTAGATGCGGCTATCGCGGTTGGTTTGGCACTCGCTGTTGTCTACCCCGAAGCCGGCAACATAGGCGGCGGCGGCTTTATGCTGATCAGGACTGGAAACGGAGAAGCTCACGTCATCGATTACCGTGAAATGGCTCCTCAATCGGCGAATCGCAATATTTTTGTTGATAATAACGGGAATATCATAAAAGGCGAGGGTTCATCGACGGTCGGTTATCGGGCTTCCGGCGTGCCCGGAACGTTGGCCGGGTTTGATATGGCCTTCAAAAAATACGGTTCAGGCAGGATCAAATGGAGCGATCTTGTTGTACCGGCACGGCGTCTGGCCAAGAAAGGATACGTTCTCTCGTACAGATTGGCTGAGCTCTTCAAAACATATAAAGGAAGCCTGTCGATTTATGAAGATAGCAACCGTATCTTTCTTAACAACGGAAAATATTACGGCGAAGGCGATGTTCTACGACAGCCTGAGTTGGAACAGACCCTCGCTCGTATTGGAAAGAACGGTGCCAATGAATTCTACACTGGCCGCACTGCCAATATGATCGCAGAAGACATGAAAGCTAACGGCGGACTCATCTCGACCGATGATTTACGCAATTATCAAGCTAAAGAGCGAATACCTCTTCGCGGCAGCTATCGTGGCTTCGAGATCATTTCATTGCCGCCGCCGAGTTCGGGTGGCGTTGTGATGCTGGAAGTTTTGAATATGCTGGAGGGATATGACATCCGAAAAATGCAGCATAATTCAGCCGCAAAATATCACGTCCTGACCGAAGCGATGCGGCGGGCGTTTGCTGACCGCTCGGAATTTATGGGCGATTCCGATTTTACAAACGTGCCGGTCGCATCTCTCATCGACAAAGGCTACGCCCAACAGCGCGGATCGACCATTGATATGCAGCATGCGTCGAACAGCATGGACATCGGTCACGGTGATATTCCCGGAGCAGAATCGATGGATACAACTAATTTTACGGTAATTGATGCTGCCGGAATGGTCGTGACAAATACTTATACTGTAAATGATCTCTACGGCTCGCGAGTGACCATAAAGGGAACAGGTATTTTGATGAACGATGAGATGGATGATTTCGCATCTCAGCCAGGAAAGCCGAATTTGTATGGTCTGATACAGGGCGAACGAAATTCTATTCAAGGGGGCAAAAGACCGCTTTCATCAATGACGCCGACGATCGTTATCAGAAAAGATGGTTCATTCTGGTTTTCATTGGGGGCTCGCGGCGGACCGCGTATTATTTCGGCTGTTTTGCAGACGATCATCAATGTGATCGATCATGATATGGATATACAGGCGGCAATCGACGCCCCGCGCATTCATCATCAATGGTTACCTGACGAGATCGTATATGAGCCATTTGGATTGTCACCGGACACGGTGTCGATCTTGACAAACTTCGGTCACAAATTCGCGCGCAAACCTGAAATTGGTTCCGCAGCGACCGGAATTATGGTTAATGAAAAGCTCGTTAGACTAGGTGCTGTAGATTCGAGAAGCGACGGTGCAGCGGTTGGTTATTGAGGAATTTCGTCTTTTTCGAGGAGCTTTGTTGTTCCTTCTGTGATACTGGCTGGGGTCAAGTCATTTGTATCACGCCAATTTCCCGATGCAGGTACAAAGAACTGAGCTGCAGGCACAGTATTTTGGGGAGGAAGGATATTCGATTTCGCCGAACGTATCGAAGCCGTTCCCGCGATCATTTTTTCTTCCAACGTTGGAGCTCCAGGCTCGGCCGATTCGAACATCAGAGCATAGATCATACGCAGTAAACCACCTATGAAGCAGATGATAACGGCAACACCCACCGCGATCGGTTCGACGTTTAATGCCATCGATATCATTCCCATAAGCGGGGCGACAAGGAACGTTAGCAAAAAAAGAAATAACCCTTGTTTAAGTCCCCGTTTTCGCGCTGATTGAGTCAATCCGGTGCCTGTTGAAATTGCTAGAGGATTTATTCCGCCAGTCTGAAGAAGATCATTGACTGCAACGAGAAGGAATCCACAGCGCGAACAATAATTCGTTTCATTTGGGATCTTTTCCTGACCGCATTGTGGACAAAACATT
>CAZGSC010000090.1:0-13799 GCA_964528325.1 uncultured Chloracidobacterium sp.
CTGCTCCTGCTCTGCTGATGATGCCGAGGATCTCGTCTTCGCGCATGATGATGAATTCGTCGCCGTCGAGTTTGATCTCGCTGCCCGAATATTTGCCGAACAGGACGCGGTCGCCTGCTTTGACGTCCAAAGCCTGACGCGTGCCGTCTTCTTTATACTTGCCTGCACCGGCTGCGATGACTTCGCCCTCTTGCGGCTTTTCCTTTGCCGTGTCGGGAATGAAAAGCCCGCCGGCGGTTTGGTTAACGTTGTCCTCGATCCGCTTGATGATCACGCGGTCGTGTAATGGTGTGATGTTTGTTGCCATAGTAATTTACTCCTTTATTATTCGAGTTTGTTAAAATTGCTTAATGAGGCCAGACAGACAAATACCCAAAGATTTAGCAGTCTTGGCCTATGAGTGCTAGTATAGAGAAAAATGGCGAATGCTGTCAAGTATTCCGTAAAAAATTTAGAAAACTTGATAATAAGAGACTCAAGTTTACGGCTTACCATAATCTATGCATATTTCCGAGATAAATATCTATCCGATCAAATCGCTGAAAGGAATCAGTGTCAATTTGGCGGTAGTTGAAGAGCGCGGGCTGCAATTCGATCGGCGCTGGATGCTTGCAACGCCGGACGGAATGTTCTTTACACAGCGTGAATTCCCTAAAATGGCGACGATCACGGTGAAAGTTGAAAGTGGACAGTTGAAAGTTGAAAGTGAGATCTATGGCGAAATGCCGATACCATTTGAGCCCGATAAAGGCGAGCGCAAGACAGTCACGATCTGGCAGAGCCTGTGCGAAGGCTTGATCTACAACGGCGAAGTAAGCGAATGGTTCTCAGATGCGATCGGAACTGACTGCCGGCTCGTTCACATGCCCGACAATTCGCGGCGAAACGTGAATCCACGGTTTAACAAGAATAACGACATTGTGAGCTTTGCCGACGGCTACCCGCTAATGCTTTTGGGCGAAGCTTCGCTGGCGGATCTAAACGACAGGCTTGCCGAAAATGCGGAAGAGTATTTTGAACCGCTGCCGACGAACAGATTCCGACCAAATTTTGTTGTTTCCGGTTCCGAGGCATTTGCTGAGGACAATTGGCAGAAAATTCGCGTTGGCGAAGCAATTTTTCGCGGTACAAAACCTTGCGCGAGATGCGTGATCACTACTGTCGATCAATCAAAAGGCGAATTCACAGGCAAAGAGCCGCTAAAGACGCTGGCCACGTTTCGAATGGCAAAAAACGTAATGCCTGATCGTTGCGCTTCACTCGGCGTGGAACCGAACGACGTGCTATTCGGCCAAAATTTGATCGCCGAAAATAGCGGTAGCGTTGTTCAGGTGGGCGAAGAGGTGGAGATCTTGGAAATAAACAAATAGCCGCCCAACAACTCAGGCGGCTTTTAGATCGTATTTTCTTACCAGCTAAACCGCAATTGAAGCTCGATCCTGCGGTTTGCGGCACTGGAGCCGCCAAAACCGCCGCCGCCAAAGCCTCCAAAACCGCCAGCAGTCGAAACCGATTGACCAAAGCGACTCGAGTTAAGAGCTCCGACCGGCGTGCTGAAGTTCACCTTGTTGAACAAATTGTTGAAGTTGATCCCAACATTCAGATTATAGGGCTTTCGGGTGTCTCCGCCGCCAAATCCTCCGCCGGGCCCGCCGCCGCGAACCATTCCGCCTCCGCCCATACCTCCTGCGGGAATTCCACCGCCGACAGACCGACCACTGCCGCGTGTATCATCACCAGGTCGGCCTTGTGCCTGAGCCGTGTGCCCAAACCCAAAATTCCTGCCCACACGCATATTAACGCTGAAATACGACGGACCTGTTCCGAAGTTTCTGGGAATTATCGTATTCGGATCGCGTGAGCCGACGTTACAGAAAGACGCTGTCAAATTCAGTTCACTGCAGCGGCTTTGCAGCTGGCCGAATGTCGGCCGCTCGGTAAACAGAGCGTCACGATTGATATCGTTGCCCTGAGTGATGTTAAAAGGCCGGCCGGCTTGGGCAATGATAAACGGGTTCAGTGTCACGTTCCATGGCATCGTAATATTTCCGCCAATAACAAAACTGTGGCGGATATCGAACGAACTCCTTCCGTACTCGCCTGTCAGGTCGTAGCTGTAAGCAGGAAAACTGCCGGCACCGTCAGTGTCGCCTTTCGCAAAGCCGAGACGGTAGTTACCGAAAAACGAATATTTAGTGTTGAGATTCGTTCTAAAATTGAGGATGAACTGATTCTGTTTCGTCGTGCCGCTCGATTCGTATTCGTAGATATTTCCAAGTGCTGGTTCTGGACGAGGCGAATTCCCGCAGTCCTCCTGAAGTGGACAGATCGGCGCATTTATGTTCCTTGAGCGAAGCTGATGCAATATCTTCGACGTAATAAAATAGCCGGCCGCTGTTGTTTTCCCCGGAAGCTGCCGTTCAATTCCAATGGCGGCCTGCATGGTATATGGTACCTGCAGAGTATCGGCAACCTGGCGGATCGTATTGGACTGAGGCAAAACGGCCTGTATCTGAGCCGCCGTTGGAACGTTGGTAACTCCGTTTTGCGTAAATACGGGCTGAGCAAGGAGAGCGATGGCTGCTGCCTGACGAACGGGATCGGGATCGTTCGCGCTTACGACAAAACTCTGCTGCGTCACTCCATCAAATCGCAACGCTTGCAGCGTCAGATTCTCACTAAAACGATCATAAAAAATTCCAGCCCCTCCGCGGAAGACCGTCTTCGGTGCCCTTGCTCCGCCCGCTCCGGGTGAATATGCAAAGCCAAATCGCGGAGCGAAATTATACTTACTACTGATATTGGTTTGGTTCTCGTAACGGAGTCCGAAACTTAACAGCAACGCCGGGCTGACCTTCCAATCATCAGTCACGTACAAACCAGCTTCATACTGCGACACCGAGGACAGCGGTTCGCCCGCCGTGATCGTGAACTGTGTTGGATTGTATTGCAAGCCGACGGTGCTCATCACTTTACATCGGTATTGCTCGATCGACGACACAAAGCCATCGAGATCGATATCGCAGGCACCGGCTCCAGGAAACCCCGGGAAAACAAATGTCCCGCCAAAGTTATTTTCCGAACGGTCATCGAGCGATACATGCCGCAACTTCCCGCCAAATTTGAAGGAATGTTGCGAGATTCTTCCAAAGGAAGTTGATGTATAGTTGTTGATTTCCCAGGTCTTGTTCCGATTAAAACTTAAACCTATCTGCGCTCCGCCGCCGATAAATGCAGAAGCCACGTTGATAGTTGGAATTGTGTTATCGCCTTCCTGATCGCGCCGTGAATCGCTATATTCGAAACGCGTCTCATTAACCGTTTTCGCATTTATGATCATCGTTTCTGTCAGCCTGAGTTCGTGCTCACGACTGGATGTAGTGTATGCACGCGAAGGCAGCGACGTATCGCCAACACCTTGATTCTCAGCACTTGTGTGCGAAAAGCTGTAACGGGCGACGAGCGTGTTCTTGCTGTTGAGCGCGTAATCGAGACGCGGTGCAATGTTGAATCTTTTATTAGGCACGCGCACATCTTGCTGGAAACTTATGATATTAAACGCAGGATCGAGGATCTCGGCATTTATGATCGTGTTGTTGTCGATGTCGCGATTATTAATATCAAGCGAAAACGAAGACTTGCCCTTCTTCAGCGGACCCGAAACGCTGCCACCGAAAAATCTCGTCTGGCTAGGAGCACGATTTGACGCAAAGGGATTGCGCGAATTCAGGCTTTCGTCGTTAAAATTCATGAACGCCTGGCCGCGCCATTTGTCAGAGCCAGGCTTTGTTAATATCTCGATGCGGCCAAAACCAAGCCGATCGAATTCCGCTGAAAATGGATTTTGATTGATGCGGATCTCACGGATCGCGTCTTTAGGCGGAAGCTGCCCGCCGGTAAATCCGTCGATGTAGATCTGTCCGCCGTTCGGCCCGGCTGCGGCGCCCGCTAAAGCCTGAAGTGCAGCCTGTAATTCATCCGGATCGTCGGGCAAGGCTTCAAGATCCTTGTCCTTGATAACCGTTGCGTTCGCGTTATTGTCTGCATCGGTCGAAACTTTGTTCTCATTAGAAACTTCAACATTTTCTTCCAGTCCCGCAACCGTCAGAACGATAGAAAGTTCATTCCGTTCGCCCGATGTGACCATGACTTCGGTGTTGTCGTAAAGCGCAAATTTCGGAGCGATCGCCTTTACTTCATATTTGCCGGGAGCGAGGCCGGTGATCGAATACTCGCCGCGTACGTTCGTGACAACGTGCTTCTCTTTCCCGTCAGATGAAACCGCAGTCACTGTCGCACCGACAACTATCGCACCAAGGCTATCGACAACTTGTCCGGCAATACTTCCCGCCGATTGTGCAGATGCGGCGCCGGTGAGAATGGACGTAACTATAAATATAAATAGAACTGATCTTATGAATTTCATGATAAACCTACTAGAGGTAAGCGGGCTTTTGCCCGGAATGTGGAAATATTATTATTAGAAACCGACTCCGTCGAGACCCGGAATTGTAAATCCGCCTGAAACTCCTTGTCCGCGCTGACTGCCGCTTGTTGCCTGGGCCATTCTCAAGAACGGCTCAACACCCGCGAGCAGTTTTATCGCTTTGATGCGATCAACATTGCCGTTTTTCGTACTTGAGAATGCGATCATATCGCCAACTTTAAGTTCGGAAGCGGTAATAGTCGGAAAGCGATCGAGCATGTCATCGATGTTGCCGCCGCGTCCGCCGACAGGCCCGCGGCCTGCTCCGGAAGGTTGAGCCTGACCGTTCGCAACAGGTGCCGCCCCTTGCTGCGGCGTTGCTCCCGCAGGCCTGACGCCGCCAGCTCCCATCATAAATCCAGCCATTCGCTCAGCCTGCTCCGCCGGAAACCGCTTGACAACTGACGTGTCAGTCACAATGACGGTTACCTCTTTACCTGTCTGTAGATTTTTAATGACGACCTCATTCTTTGCGGCGTCCACTGATCTAACCGTTCCGGCGATCGTCTGAAATGCACCGGTGAGGATCTCTTCCGCGGCAAAACTCATTCCGTCAGTACTTCGGTCACCAAGTGCACGTATCTCATCTCCGACTTTTACATCGGCAAGCGAACTTTTCGCGGCCTCATCATAACGGACAGAATCCTGAGCGTAACGGAGAAACTTGGCATTATCTTTCGGCGAAAGCGTAAGCTTTGTACTGCTGGTCACGCTGCGCATTTCAACATTTATCTGATTTGTTTGCGGATCAACCGAAACTACACGTCCTTTGATACCGCGTTTTCGCCAGTCTTCATTTATCTTGGCATCCTTTGCGGCAATATCAGCTTTGGTCACGAAATATACGGTCCGGGCATTCATTGATTTGCCGTCAATCGCCGGAAGTGCCGAAACGGTCACTTTGTCGCCAACACCGATATCCGCCAAGGCTCCGGCAACCGCGGTCGACAGACTGAAATTCTCAGCCGATGCCCGCATGTATGTCGTTTTGTCCGTAAGCATCACTTCGGCCGGCCCGGACTTTGTTGTGATAACGATCGACCTCGGGCTGATCGCAGCCACTTCGCCGGCAAAATAAGTCGGTTTGACCGCAATAGGCGTTTGTCCGTAGACAATGCCAAATGCACCAAAAAGTAAGACGACTACTGCAATATTATGAATACGCATTTAATTTACGGTTCCTATAAAAAATAATACGCACCTCAAAAACCAAGGTTGCGTCTGCTCATATTAAGACGCTCTTTCTAGCGGCAAAGTTCGACAATAAGTGTGAAGAAATTGAAAAAGACCGCTCGAACTACGGTGTTGACCATTTTGGAGCCGTCCGGCCCGTAAGAATAAGGCCGATCCCAACTGTAAAGACCGCAAAAAGCGAAAAGAGCCAAACATACGGTATCGAAAGAAGCATCGTCCAGATGAGAACCCCGATCAGGATCGCGAGCGTCTCCGAACGATTATTCTCAGAAAGTAAATATTTTTGAAAGAGTTTCCCTGCACTCACCTGTAATGCTACGCGGCCAAATACATAGCCGAGAAGAAGCATCAACGCTCCCATCAGGCCAAGAGTTGCACTCAAATAATTGGGAAGGACGATGGCTCCTCCTATTATCAGGCCAGCAACCAATATGAATGTAGCTGCACCTATCGCACAAACCTTTAGGGCTGACAATTGTATGCGAGCCACCGCCCGGCCGACTGCCCCAGGAGCGATGGTCGTCATGAAGACCGATATGACGAACCAAAAAAGCGCCAAGACCAGCCGCTGCGCCAGAAAACCCAACGAAAAGCTCGGACTAAAGATCTGCGCCGGATTTTGGCCGAAATTACGCAGCTCTTCTTCAAACACTCCGAAGCTAACCGTCTCTTTCCCCGGCTCGCGAAGAGGATTTTGGCTTTCGGGCTTATAAGCTCCGCCAAAAACAATTATGTCGCCGCCGACATATGCGTCCTTCTCCTGGATCACATTGCCGCCGATGGTTGCCACGTCGCCCTCGATCCGGCCTTTTATGAGTACGTCGCCTCCAACTGCAAGCACGCCTTTGGCTTGTTTGTTGACGATCACCGATTTGCCGATGACGTACACTTCCTGTTCAGGAGCGTCGTTTACGATCACTGTTTTTTCATCATCCGATGTTGATATCTCAGGATGAGCAAATAGCGAGACACCGAATAACTGGAGAAGGCAAAAAAGTAAAAGTAAACGGCATTGCCCGTTTCGCGCACTTAGTTGACGCGAAACGTGACGAAAAACCTCCGCCGGACCGTTTGTAGGATGCAGACGGTAAAATGCTGTTACAGACGAGAATTTCACTTTTAATGATCAGGGCCGGAAAACTATCAAGTACGGAGCATTCGCAGGGCTCTGCGTGAACCGAACATCAACAAGGCAGATGTCACCAGGGTCAATACCACCGCAATTATCAGATCAAATCGAAACTGAACGGCAACTGCACGAACAATGATCGCAATGCCTAAAAAGAACGAATAAACAAGATGCCCAAAGAACCCGCCAACAGCCGCAACTTGATCAAATGCGGTCGCGATGCCGCTAAATACCCTGCCGACGTCCGCACCCAATGCAAAAAGAACGAACAAAAACAGTCCCGTACAAATAAACAAGGCATTGAATCGTTCACGCGGACGACGAAGCCCGCTAACGGTGCTTTCCGCATTCGCAACTATTGTTTTTGCAAAATCTGCCGGCAGAGCGAGTTCACTTTCCCCTTTAAGACTTGCATCCAATTCACAAAGAAACTGCTTTTGCTGATTCAGTTCTTCAGAACACAGTTCACATATCAAGAAATGCTCAACGAGTTTTAATTCGCGCGTCGGATCAAGTTCACCGTCAATGTATGCGGCGATCTCATCTGACGGACACTTAAAACTGTTAGCCTTCAGGTTCATGCGTTTCCCTTCAAGAAATTCCTGTAAACCCTCTCTCAACGAACATTTCTCGCATCATCTCTCGTGCCCGGAATAATCGGTTCTTGACCGTTCCTAAAGGCAGGCCGGTGATCTCGGCTATCTCATCATAGCTGAGGTCGCGCGAATGGCGGAGCAAGATCAGATCACGATACGCAGGCGGCAAGCACTTGACCACGGAATCGATCTCGTTTCGCCATTCGGCACGCTCGTGATCCTGTTCGGGCGACGGCCCGCTGCTCTCGATCTGTATCTGATAAGTGCCGTCAGAATTCTCGGCTTCCAGGCTTTGCGGGCTAACAGGGTTTCGCCGCATATGATCGATCGCGGCGTTATGCGCGATGCGATAGAGCCATGTTGAGAATTTATATTCAGGACTGTATTTATTAAGCGAGTTGTAGACCTTGATGAAGACTTCCTGAGTGACGTCGAGCGACGATTCGTAATTGCCAAGCATTCGAAAAACATATCCTGTGATCGGCCGCTGATATCGCCGAACGAGTTCTTCAAAGCCGTCAGAACGGCCATTTATCACATCGACTATCAACTCACCATCGGTAAGTTTTCGCGTTGTCTCGATTGCTATTGCCTGGATCGACATTGTTGCTTATTTACTACGGTATTCTGCTCGAAATTGTTTCAAACTGCAATAGCGGAAAGTTACAAGTAACGGGTGACAAGCTTGCCTTTCTGCCGCTCGTCACCCGTCACTCGCAACTTAACATCCGATCATCTAAATCCAAGAGCCGCCAACCCGGCCGGTGCAGCAAGGTCGTCGAAGTTAAGGCCTCCGCCCGGCAGGCTTAATCCAACTTCTTCCGGAGAGAGAACGTTTAGCGCCCTGCCGAGGGCTTCTGAAGCAATGATCTGCACTTTGGCCGGCACGAAATCCTTACCGATCACAAGAAGCCTCTGTAGAAGTGAGTTTCCGTATTCGCCTCCGAAACGGTCGTTATAGAACATTAGCAGGCGATAGATCTCGTCGTCGATCTCGTTAGGCGTGCATGTAACCGAACGGACAACTGCGGGCTCACCTGCGCGAAGCAACAAGCCGGTAAATCCGTCGCTGGTTGCACTGATCAAAAGCGAATCGCTCCTGTCAGATCTGTCCGCCAGCCAATTGGCCTCACCCACGGCACGCGGCAGGATCAGCCCGACCTTCCATCCCAGATCTTCGAACTGCCTTTCGTATTCGTCGATGACCGAAAGTGTTACCGCCGTCGCGAAGTAGCGTGAGCGGCCGCTCGCATCCGCCGAGATCTTCTCTTTCGCGAGCCTTAGGGCTGCAGCCGGCGCCCCGAAGTTCTGCTCTGCCTTCCAGTCGAGCACTTCTTCCATCTCTTGTTTTGAAGCAGGTTCGCTGTCGAGAACGAGGATCGCCGTGCGGGCAGTGCTGCTCGGAAGGGCGGCCGACCAACGCTTTTGACGAAGCAGGCCGGCGCTTTCGGCGGCTTCGCGAAGGTATGATGAGAATTCAACCCCATCGCTGATGTTCTTATCCAGAAAGCTGGGTCGCAGAGATCCTGCCGGCAGATCGACGGTAGCAGCTTGGCGGATCGCAAATGACCCGCGTCCCTGTCCCTGAAGCGACACGGCCGTGATCCGGCCCTCTTCGATTCCCAGCGCGGCGTTGGGGTAATTGGGTGCTGTTAATGCTGAAAACATCTTGTTGCTAAATCAATATTCGGAATAGGGCTTTCCGTCAGAGCCTACACCGTCTGCGAGACTCTTAACATCTTTGAGTCCCGATTCGGCTTCTGTGGAATTTGGATCTTCACCTTGAATTTCATTCCAATCGGTCTCGTCACGGATCGGGTCGATAGGTTTTTCACGCAGATATTTTGCCCCCACCAGATCGTCAACACTCTTTGGCATTTTTCCTTTATCGGCAGTGTACTGGTCGATCGCGCGACGTATTTGCCACAGGTTCTCCTTGAGAACAGTTTCCTTGGCCTGCCGCACGCTCCTCTCGTAGGTTGGAACTGCGATCGACAAAAGGATGATCATTATGAACATCGCGATCATCAATTCCAGCAGCGAAAATCCTTTTTGATCTCTGCCCTGTGCCATCTGCCGTCTAATACTACCAGTCACTATATTTCTCTCCATTCAGAGCTTCGCCCTTCGCCGCCGACCGCACATCAAAAACATTGATATCATCCCAACTGTCAGAATCGGCATCTTGGTAGGACGAACGTAATTTCCACTCTTTTTCGCCGGTCATCGGATCGGTAGGGATCTCACGAAGATAGACTTTTTTGATCTCCTTTTCCTGATTGATCTCGGTCGCCTGCGGAGAATTGTTGTTCAATCCGCTGCCGCCGGCAAGATTTGGGGCACGCGACTTCACGCGGACACCGTCAACCAGCATTTGCAGTTTCGGCGGATAGCGGTCAAGGTTGTCGATACCAAATATCTTGCAGTCATCTATATAAACGCGGCTTCGCGGATCAGCCGCCGCACCTTGATTGCCTACCGTCTGATTTGACGTTGTGGAAGCACCTTGGGCGCACGCTCCGTAAGTATCACGCTTAAATTCGTCGATCGCACTGCGCATCTCGCGTAAGGCTTCACGAAGCCTCTGTTCCTTCTGACGTGTGACGGCATTTTGTGCAACCGGGATCGTTCCCATCACAAGGATCGAGATGACCGCAAGCGTACAGACGAGTTCCAGCAAGCTGTATCCGCCATCATTTTTTTCGGCTGTCTTCACTACTTCCTATTTTTCAAGCCTGACCTGAAAGTTCTTTCCGTCCGTGGTCAAGAAATTCAAAACGTCACGATCGAATGACATCTTCGGACGTCCGTCAACAAGCATTTCGATCTCAATAAAGGCGAGCGTGCCTTCGGCAGTTGCACCCGTTTCATCTTTTGCTGAAAGAGACACATACATCTTGCCGTTCTGATTGAGGAACGGCGTCGCCGCAGTATTTGCAAGCGATGCTCCGAATACGTCTCCATAGCCGATCGAACGGACAGCCATTCGCTTATCATCAAATTTAATGCCTATAACGCCGGACCTGAATGACGAGCTTCCCTGAATAATGACCGGCACCTTCACGGTTTCGCCCTTCTTCATCTCTGCAGGGTCAGATCCAAAACGAATCTGCATGCCCGGAGCGGTGGAAGGCTCGGTCTTTGCGACTGCGGGTTCGCTGGGAACCGGTTCAACCTCGGTTGTTTCCGGCTGTTTCACGGTGTCCGAGGTCTGATTCAATTGCAGCGTTTTCACGCTGTTGTCGATCGGTTTGAGATTGGTAATGACCGGTGAGGAAGGCGTTACTGCCGCCGTCGTTGTCTGAGCTGTTGTCGTTGAGGAAGAAGCGACATCCTTTCCGCCGGCAGTTTCGGTCCGAACATACACAGGCGTGTCGGCCGTTCGATCCGGAAGCTGCACTTCGGCGGCATTCGGAATCCGTCGAGCCGCCGCGAGCATTTCGTCGCGGTCCTCCTGAAATATCATCGCCTCAAGCGAATTATTGGTCGGAACCGCAAGGCTGCCGGTCGGCCGCTCGATCTCGTCCTCGGGCAGGATCGCAGGTGCCCTGATCACCCTAGGTGTAACCGCAATAACAATATCAACTTGGCGATTGTCTCGCGCCGGAGAAGTGAAAAGCCGGCCGATAATAGGAATCAAGCCAAGCAGCGGCAAGCCCGAATTGCCTCTCGACTCAACAGCCTGAGCCACACTGGCAAGCAGCAGTGTTTTGTTATTCTGAATACGTGCCGTTCCCTTGATCGTGCGTTCAGTGAAGGTGGGCTGAAGCGTCTGAGCCCCTGCGACATCCTTTGATTCGATCTCCATAGCCACCTGCACGTCCTGATTCGGGAAAACAAGCGGTTTGAATTTTAGCGTGAGGCCGATCTGTTCATAATTGATCACATTTGAAACAACGCCATTGCCGCCGACATTGTTATTGACTCCGGTGACGAACTGAGCGCTCTGGACAGGCACACGCTGTCCGATCCTTGCCGATGAGTCTTCGTTGTTGAATGCGTGGATCTGTGTCGAAGCCACCAATTTTGTGTTTTGCTTGCTGGAAAATGCCTGGATATTAGACGCCGGCAAAATGATGCCGGTCGGGATCGCGGTATTGAGTATTGACGTTACAGCCCCTGCAACACTCGTCAGGGGACTATTGCCAAATGTAACGGCACCAGTCTGGGAACCGCCAATGTTGTTAAGCTGCTCCCTGGTGCCTATCTGGTTGCCGAATTGAAGCAGATCGTTTTTGTTGACCTCATAAATCGCCACATCCATTACAACCTCTGCCCGGTCCTTATCCAGCGATGCGATCAATTTGCCTATTAGCTGTATGTTCTCCTGGGTATCGCGAATCGTTATGCTGTTTGTGGAGTCGTCGGTAAGAACAATGGTTTGGCTTCGTCCCGGCTGAGCAGGGATAGCGGTTTGCACGATCTTTGCAACGTCTTTCGGGCTCGCGTTCGCAAGGTAGAAGGTGCGAAGCACAAGCTGCTGAAACTTTTGCCGCTCTGTCTGATTCGCTATAAGGACAGTTCGAGGCCCAACCTTCTGAAAGAACAGGCCTTCCTGCAAAAAGATGTAATCAAGCGCCCGTGCTGCCGTCACATTTTTGAGGTCAATATATGTTTTGCGTCCGGGGGTTCGGAATGATGTGCTGTCAAAAAGCACATTCAGATCAAGTTCCTTAGCGAGTTCCTTTATGATGAACTGCAGATCGACACCAGACGGAAACGGCAGGTCGCGAAGCTTTTCAAGCCTTTGCGGAATTTGAGGAGTCGTGTCTTTCTTTTCGACATAACCCGTCGGAATTAGCTTCAGTTTGCCCGATTCATCTTTTTTGCCGCCGGGAGAGGAAGCCTCATTAAGTTCTCTCTGCAGCCTGACCATTCGCTCCATTTCCGATTTTGCCAACTCGTTGGTCGGATCAAAGGCATATGCACGGCGAAATGCTAAATATGCATCCTCGTAATTATTTTCCTTTGCAGCGATCGTTCCCTTCTTTACATACATTTGCGACGCATTAAAGAGCGAACGCGTTAAATGCAGGCGATATTCCGGATTTTTGGGGCTATCAGATACCGCAAGAGCGAATTCCTCAACGGCCTTGTCCCACTCTTCTGCCGCTTCGAACTTCATTCCCGCCTGAAAATGCTTTTTGCCGCCGTCAAAAGCAGCAAAGGTCGCAACCGGCGAAAGCATCGACAAAAGAAGCAGGAGACTAAGAGAAAACCGGACGTGGATTGATCTTTTCATAACTATTAAACGATTGGGATCGGAAATTTCCTAAACTTGTTCCTAGCTGAAACTTTCACACGCCGCAAACGCGGCAAAGTTTCAAATTATTGAAAGCAATGTCTCAATAGAGCGCAACTAGCTAATTTTCTGTTTTTTAGCGGGAAAAAGCAACTATAAAGTCAGTTGCCGACGCAGATAATCGAGCGCTGCCTGACTTGAACGCCAGCGGATGAGATAACGGTCGCCCGGAAGCACGATCTTGACAGATTTAGCTCCTTTTTTACCCGCATAGCCGATAAACACGGTTCCGACAGGCTTTTCCTCGCTTCCGCCGTCAGGCCCGGCAATGCCCGTCACTGAAATGGCGTGATCCGTTCCGGCATACGCGAGCATACCTTTTGCCATCGCTTCCGCACATTCCGCACTGACGGCGCCGTGATTTTCCAGTATGTCAGCCGAAACGTTGAGCGTTCGCATCTTTGCTTCGTTGGAATATGTGACCGCGCCTTCCATAAAATACGCGGAAGAACCGGGAATTTCCGTCAAACGCCGTGCAATTAGCCCTCCGGTGCAGCTTTCGGCGACGGAAACAGTTTCGCCGCGCTCTTTCAGCCGATTTCCGACTATCTCTTCCATAGTCTCGCCATTTGTCGAAAAAACAGCCTTGCCCAATGCCTCTGCGAGCTCACCGGCAAGTTTATCGACTGTCAATTCAGCAGTTTCGGCGGTTTCAGAACTCGCGGCGATGTGTATCTCAACCTCGCTTTTATTAAAAAGTATCGACGTCTGAACATCCGAAAAGGCCGTATAGATCGGAGCCGCGATCTCGTCAACGGCTGATTCACCTAAGCCGGAAACACGCAAAATACGGCGTTTCACGTAAACGTCGCCAACAACGCCCTTTAATTTTGGCAGCACGTGCTCAGTGAACATCGGCTGATTCTCGCGCGGCGGCCCGGGCAGTATCGCAAGCATTTTTCGGGCTTCCTCGACAAACATTCCGACCGCCGAGCCGTTTGGATTCGGCAGTATTTCGGCTCTGTCGATGATGTATGCCTGGCGTTTGTTGATCTCAGGCATCTCACGGCCCCAACTGCGAAATCTCGAGCGCAAATGTTCTTCGATCTCGTCGTGATACACCAACTCGCGGCACAACGCCTTCGCCGTCCA
>CAZGSC010000091.1:0-13666 GCA_964528325.1 uncultured Chloracidobacterium sp.
ATCGTGATTGCCGAGACAGGCATGAAAGCCGTGTTTTGCTTTCAATTTGCCAAGCACGGCAGCGACCGGAGCGATATATTCGCGCTCGTGCGAAACGTAATCGCCCGTGAGCAAAAACATATCTGGCTTCAGGCGATTCGCGACCTTAACGGCGCGTTTGATGTGGTCGAGACTCGTGAACGGGCTGTGGTGCGTGTCAGAAAGCTGGATGATCTTAAATCCGTCAAGCTGAGGGGGCAGACGTTTTAGATATATCTCGACGTGCTCGAGCGAAAGGCTGTTTGCCTCGTCCATCGCAAGCTTTGCTTTTTTCGACCAAGTGCCCGCAAACTTGCGGATCGGCGCATCGCTGGCGACGTATTCGTTTATTCGCGTTGAAAGCTTTACCCGTTTTGCGGCGGTGTTATCCATGGAGGGTAGTTGCGATTATATAGTTTCCGACAAGGATGCAAAAGCCAGCACTTACTTCATATGCCCAGGAGCTTTAAGAATTTTCGCTTGCCCACTTGGAGTAAGACGCCTTCATTATTGATCGCGATGTCCGCATTCGGTGCCGAGGCTTTTTCGCCGTTGACCTTTACGCCGCCTTGCTCGACGAGCCGTCGCGCTTCGCCCTTTGACCCCGCGAGGCCAGTGTCTGCAAGCAATTGAGCAAGGTTGTATGAGCCTGCGGCGATCTGTTTTTCCTCGATCTCATCCGGCACTTCTTTTTGTACGAAGCGTCGTGTGAAGTCTTCTTCGGCAGCGTCTGCGTCTGATGCAGAATGAAAATCTTTGATGATGAGCTTAGCTAGTTGAACTTTTACGTTGCGCGGATTCTCTGAGCCGTCTTCACATTTAGATCTCAGGTCTGCGATTTGAGATGGGCTAAGGTCGGTCAACAATTCGTAATACTTCCACATCAGGTCGTCGGAGATGGACATTACCTTGCCGAACATCTCATTCGCGGGCTCGGTTATGCCGATGTAATTGCCGAGCGATTTCGACATTTTGTTAACACCATCGAGGCCCTCAAGCAATGGTGTTGTGATTATGACCTGCGGCTCCTGATCGAACTCACGCTGTAGATTGCGGCCCATCAGCAGGTTGAATTTCTGGTCAGTGCCGCCGAGTTCGACGTCGGATTCCAGCGCGACCGAATCGTAACCTTGCACCAATGGATAGAGTAGTTCGTGCAGCGAGATCGGCTTTTCGTCGGCCATTCGTTTTGTAAAATCGTCGCGTTCGAGAATTTGCTTTACCGTTGTCTTCGCGCAGAGACGGACAAAATCGGCGGCAGTGAATTTGTCCATCCATTCGCCGTTGAACCGCAGCTCAGTTTTTGCCGGATCAAGCAGCTTGAACATCTGCGTTTTGTAGGTTTCGGCGTTGGCGTCGATCTCTTCGCGAGAGAGCGGCGGACGCGTGACGTTCTTGCCCGACGGATCGCCGATCATGCCTGTAAAATCGCCGATCAGAAAAATGACCGTGTGGCCGAGGTCCTGAAATGCTTTCAATTTGCGGATGACGACCGTGTGGCCGACGTGAATGTCCGGAGCGGTCGGATCGAGGCCGAGCTTTACTCGCAAAGGCTTACCCGTCTTTGCCGAGCGCTCGAGTTTGGCTTTGAGGTCTTCTTCGCGGATGAGGTCAACCGTGCCTTTTTTCAGGAATTCAAGTTGTTCGGCGATGGTCATAAGTGGTTAAATCGACTTTTCTAATACGATATTTTGCCCTAACGGGTATCTTTTAACAAACGGGTGATATATGGCGAACGATCTTAAAAACTTGCATTTGGCATTTATTGGCTGCGGCGTGATGGGCGAATCAATGATCGCCGGCTTGCTGCGAAAGGACCTTGTCGATCCGAATAATATTTCTGCCAGCCATCCGCGCGAATCGCGTCGCAAAGAGCTTGCGGACAGGCATGGTATAGCCGTTTTTGAACATAACGCGGAAGCCTCAAAAGCGGTCATCGGAAAAGAAAATTCGGCAGTTGTCCTTTGCATAAAACCGCAGCGGCTAGGACGTGTATTGGCCGATCTAAACGGCGTTTTGCATCTCGATCAGCTTGTCCTCTCGATCATCGCCGGTGCGACAATCGAGCACCTCGCCGATGAACTCGGCACAGCTAAGATCGTACGCGCGATGCCGAACACGCCTTCGCAGATCGGCGCGGGCATTACTGCTTGGACTTGCACCGAGGCAGTCAGCACAGTCGAACGCGGCCACGTCCGCGAAATTCTTGCCGCGCTTGGCAAGGAGCTTTTTGTCGAGACCGAAAATATGATCGACATGGCGACATCGCTTTCGGCGACCGGCCCAACGTATATATTTATGGTCATGGAAGCGCTAACCGACGCCGGTGTGCATCTCGGGTTTTCGCGCGACATGGCAAAGGAGCTTGTCCAAGAAACGATGCTCGGCTCGGTCAAGTTTGCTATGGAATCGCACAAGCATCCGGCTGAGTTAAGAAATATGGTCACCTCGCCCGGCGGCACCTCAGCCGAAGCCATCTACCAAATGGAAAAAGGCACACTGCGAACTGTACTTTCAAAAGCTGTCTATGCGGCGTATAAACGTGCGGTTGAACTCGGCAAGAAATGATCTAATTTACCTCTCTGTCAAGCGTGAATTTCCACACCATTCGATTTTGAGATTCGTCGTAAATGTATTTGCCATCGGTGACGTGCCAGTGGCCAAGAAACCCCCAACGGCCCGGTGCGAGTTTGTTGAAAAGCGGAACGCATATTTGGGTTGAGATCGCATCGAGCAAAGAGCGATTTTGCGAGTCGAGTTTTTGATCGCCGCGACGGCCGCTGCCGGTATATAGGATCGAATTCGTAGTTTCGCCGTGAGTGTCGGGATAGCAGGGATTGATGCGGCCAAAGTCGGTGAGCAGTGAGATGAGACGTCCGTTTCGCTGATAAATGCCGTTGCGTATTCTGTGGATCGAGCTGACATCAACCCACGAAAACACATCGCCGACATTTATTTCGTCAAGATTCAGCACTGCCTGTCCTCTAATGGAAAAACGCTAAATTCTCATTTCAACCCGACGCGCCGGAGCAGATCATCGAATCGCGGGTCGGAGCGCAGCGGATCGTAGCGCGGATTAACTTTGAGCGTGATCAATGTAAAGCGATTCTGATCGACTGCCTTTTCCAGATAGGCAATCGCCTCTTCGTTCTGCCCGAGTCTTATCGAGGTACCTGCAAGGTCCGCATAGTCAGGATTGCCTTTCTTTTCAGCCTGCTTCTCCTCTTCAAGATCTCGCTCATAAATTCCCCGCCAGCCCGATCGGGCATAAATGTCCTTGTATAACTCTGTTTCTTCGGGCTTGTTTTCACCGAGGTTCCGCGACCGCAACAAAGCCTCAAAGGCCTTGTCGTCGTCCCCCTTCAAACGATATGAATTGGCGAGCACATTGTAGGACATGCGCAATTTGGGATTCATTTCGAGGGCTAGTTCTTCCTCGGCGATGGCTTCGTCGTAGCGGCGGGCCTGAAACAATATCCACCCGAAACTATGATGATTCCCCGCAGAAGCAGGTTCCAGTTCAATGGCGGTTCTCATTTCCGCGATAGCTTCGTCGAACCTGCCAATAATAACAAGCATTCGGGCATAAAAGCCGTGGGCGTCGGAAGAATTCGGACTTAAGTCGACCGCCCGCTTAAGTTCGAGTTCCGCTCCCGCGAAATCCCATTCATAATTAGTTTTTATTACGCCTAAATATGAGTGTGCTTCTGCCAGGTTCTCGTCAATTGTCAGTGCCTTTTCTATTGCGGCCTTTGCTTTAAGATATGCTTCGGTCGCACGGCGGCCGCCGTCGTTCAATGAACGAACATGAGCACTCGCCAACTCGGCGTAAGCGAGCGCGAAATCTGGGTCGAGCCCGACGGCTTGCTCGAAGTACTCGATCGCTTTGCCGACATCCGATCTTTTTCTATTGTCGACCACGGCCAAGCCTTGAAGATAAAGGCGATAGGCTTCCTCGTTGGCCGTGTAACGCATTTGCGCAAGGTCATTCGATTGCCTATTGAGTTTCTTTAACAACGGCCCACCAATATTTACCGCAACGGCATCCTGAACCGCAAAGATCGTTGAATTCTCCTGCTCGACCTTGAAAGAGCCTTCAACCTGGCCGCTCTGCACGTTTATCAACTGTGAAGTTATGCGAATTTTACCGTCGGCGATCTGATAATTTGATGCAAGAACATAATCAACCTTTTGTTCACGCCCGGCGGCAACAGGATCCTGTCCGATATCAGCATATCGGCTCGTCGCGGCCAAAGCGCGGACGATCATCCCTTTTGCCGAACTGAGCTTGAAGATCAGGGAATCGGCGATGCCAAGCTCATAACTCGAGTTGCGGTTTTCCGCCGTTAAAGGCTTCAACGGTAAAACCGCGATCGATTTGATCGCACCAGCACCTGGCGCAGACCCAAACCGAAAATTAAACGATAATAAGAGGATCAGGGAAACAGCAGTCAGAAAACCGACCGTGAAAAGCACGACTCGCGTTTGGCTTTGGGGCTCGGGCAGCCGTTCGGCCACTGGAATCGGCAACACAGACTCAACAGATCCATCAACATAGATCGCCTTCGGAAGATCTCCGTCAGCCAAAGGCAATTTTTCATTTTTTTCGGCCTGACGCTCCTGAGACTCACGCTCTTCTGTAACTTTTGCAACAAACCGATAGCCTTTGGTCGGGACGGTTTCGATAAACTTGCCGCCGTTTTCATCTTCGCCCAAAGCCCTTCGAAGTGTGTGGATCGTGCGTGGAAGGTTAACTTCATCGACGAACGAATCCGGCCAAACCGCCTGCATCAATTCATCTTTTAGGACGAGATGTCCGCTGTGTTCGACCAGATATACGAGCACATCAAAGGCTTTAGGCGTCAGAGGAACGGGTTTGTCATTGCGGGATAACTGCCGCTCAGCAACATCGAGCAGATAGGAACTGAATCGATAGGAGGAAGGCGTCTCGCTGTTGTTCATATCCGCCTCGAAGAAATTTACAAGAAAATTCGGAACTTTTTCGAAAGACATTTCAACCCCCAACGCTCTAGCCTGTGATCGCACGGTGCCAAACGTTGGTTGTTTTAATACTTCGGGTGAATCGCGATTTCGTCCCTATAGTATCACAGCCGGCGTTGCACCGGGCAAGAAGAATAATGGAGGGATCATATGAAAAACCAAACTATTATCACGGCAATCGCCGCGATCACTTTAATGGCGATACTGCCGATACCTACTCTTTCGCAAAACAATGCCGCAACCAGCAGCTTTTCGGTTTTCAGTCAGCCACAAAATATCGGCACGGCGGTCAATTCGCCAGATAACGAAAGTGCAGCCGTTGTTTCGCCAAACGGCTTAAGTCTCTATTTTTCGAGTAATAGGTCCGGAACTATGGGCAACATAGACCTTTGGGTTTCGCAACGCGCAACACTTACATCAGCTTGGGGCCAGCCGCAAAATCTCGAGATGATCAATTCACCTAGCAACGAGAACCTGCCGAGCCTCTCATTTGACGGAAAGACTATGTTCTTTAGTTGCAGTTGCTCGGACACTTCAGGCGGTACCGACCTCTACATGACGACCAGAACAGATCCGAACAACGATCTTGGATGGACTGCACCGGTCAATCTCGGGGCGGTCATCAATACCGGTAATGGCGAGATCGCACCCGCATATTTCGAAAACTCAACGAACGGAGAAGGAATTCTCTACTTCACTAGTGACCGGAACGGCGATGAAGACATCTTTCAAAGCACCAGAAACGCGAACGGGACATTTAATACCCCAGCAAGTGTAAGTTCGTTAAACAGCTCTTCTACCGATAGAGGTGTAACGATCAGGCGCGATGGACTAGAGATCTTCTTCGCATCGGACCGGGACGGCGGACAAGGCGCACGGGACATTTGGGTCGCGTCGCGCGCCTCTGTTTCCGCCTCCTGGAATTCGCCGGTTAACCTCGCTACGCTAAACTCCGCCGGCAACGACCAATCACCGTCGCTGTCTCAGGATTCCGCGACACTCTATTTTGCCTCAAGCCGTGAAGGCGGCAGTGGTAACAACGATATCTACGCCGCCACTCGAGTCAGCGTCAACCGAACTCCGACGGCTGACTTTGACGGCGACGGGCGCTCTGACATCGGCGTGTTTCGCCCGTCCGAAGGAAAATGGTATGTGCTCGAAAGCAACACCAATACTCTTCGCACACAGGATTTTGGAATGAACGGCGACAAGATCGTTCCGGGCGATTATGACGGCGACGGCAAAACTGATTTCTCAGTCTTTCGATCTGCCGACCGAGACTGGTATATCCTGCTCAGCGCTGATAATCAGATCTTGAGAAAAAATCTTGGTAAGCCTGACGGACGCTTGATCTTTCCGGTTCCCGGTGATTATGACGGCGACGGACGCACCGACATATCTTTTTTCCGAAGCGGCATCTGGCAAATTATCAATAGCTCGAACGGAAACACCGTTACCCAACAATTGGGAATGAGCACCGACATCCCGATCACGCTTGGCCCGAATTAAAAACTCGAGAGATAACATTTACCGACAGAGCCAAGGATCAACCAATTAAAGAGGTGAGAGTAATGAAAATTCAACCAGATACTAAAAAGAAAGAACGACAATTCTTACGATCTGTTCTGAAAGGGATTGTGGCAGCCGGATTATTTTTTGTAATTCCGGTGTCAGCAGGGCCCCGGCGGCCCGCCAATGGCAGCATCGCATTCACAAGCGAGCGCGACGGAAACCCCGAAATCTACACTGTGAAATCTGACGGCAGCGGTGAGACGCGGCTTACAAATAACAACATTGTCGATGATGCGGCCGCGTGGTCGCCAGACGGAAAAAACATAGCGTTCGTCAGCCAAAATGATTACGGGCAATTCGCCATCTTTACCATGACGGCAGTTGGAGGCGGCCGAGCCGAAGTAACAAGGCTTGATTATTTCAGCCGGTTCTTAACGACGCTCAATTGGTCAACGGACGGTCGAAAAATTGTATTTTCGGATTCGGTGTCGGGAACTTTCAACGGCACTGATGTTTTTACAGTCAACGTAAATGGGAGCGGCAAAACAAACCTAACCTCTGACCATGCGCATTTCGACGGGTTTCCGGTGTGGTCACCCGACGGATTGAATATCCTCTTTAGCAGGTATGATACTTATCCGCCTGTCGGTTACGGCGGAACGATGCTTCACATTATTAAATTTGACGGTACTGGTCTAACCGCACTCGAAAATGGCTTTGCCGACGGCTGGAACGAGGATTTTGCAGACTGGTCGCCCGTGACCAATAAGATCATCTACAGCGTCAACCGTTGGGATCATGTGGAAGATCTGTTCATCGCCAGCCCTGATGGAACAAAGCGGACTTACATCGAAGGATGCAATTGGACTAGCACTTCATGCCGGTGGCACGCCCTGCATCCCAGATTCTCACCAGATGCAAGCAAGGTCGTTTTTACAAAAAGCAACTTTGAAGGTGGTGACCAAATATTTACGAAGAATCTTGCCGACGGCAGGATGAAGCTGCTCGTAAATAATGCCCGAAATCCGTCGTGGCAACCCCGAAGAATAGATTTGTCGGGATCCTGATTCTGATGCACCTCAACATCAAAAGATATTGGAGAAAGAGAATGAATACTTACTACAAGAACGTAATCTCGAATAAACGCACTTTGCGGGCAATTGCGCTTTTTGCAGCCCCACTATTTCTTGTGTTGTCTGCTTTAGGAGGGCCCGGCAGCCTCGACAGAACCTTCGGCACTGGCGGCTTTGTTTCCACTCCCATGGCAGGAGGTATTGGGACGTATTTTGCTTATGGGACGGCGATCCAGTCAGATGGCAAGATCATCGCAGTGGGCGAAGGGTGGATCGGCAACGGACCCGGAACCACCTGGGATTTTGCCGTTGTACGCTATAACACAAACGGCTCTATGGACACTTCGTTTGGCCGCCGGGGCATCGTTCTCACCGCAGTCGGTGACTCCCATGACGGAGCATTTGCAGTAGCGATCCAAGAAGACAGCAAGATCGTCGCCGCGGGTTACAGTTACGATGACGGTTTTGCGGTTGTCCGTTACAACACAGACGGCTCGCTGGACACTTCTTTTAGCGGCACGGGGATAGTTACAACTCAGGTGGGAGGATATCCTTCTTCGCTAGCGATCCAATCCGACGGTAAGATCGTCGTTGCCGGATCTGTCGGTAACGCCTCAAATCATGACTTCGTTGTTATCCGTTACAATGCGGACGGCTCACTCGACACATCATTTAATGGAACGGGAATTGTTATCACCTCGATCGGCAATTCTCACGACCGCGCCAATTCAGTGGCAATACAACCTGACGGAAAAATTGTGGTCACCGGGAGCAGTTACAATGAAACAACGGGTTCCAGCTTTGCCACTGTTCGTTACAGAACGAACGGGTTGCTGGATAACTCGTTTCATGCCACTGGCAAAGTCATCACACCATTTGGTAATGGATTTAGCGGCGCCGGCGATCTGGCAATACAGTTGGACGGTAAAATTGTTGTCGCCGGTTACAGCGATCTATATCCAAATGGTGACTTTGCTATTGTTCGCTACAATACAAGCGGTTTGCTTGATACTTCATTTGGCAGCGAAGGGAGAGAAATCATTCCGGTTGGTAATTCTCACGATTATGCGAATTCAGTTGTGATTCAACGGGACGGCAAGATCGTGGCTGCCGGCAGTGCATACTATGACATGGCTGTTGTCCGCGTAAACTCGAACGGCTCACTAGACACAACATTTAACGGAACCGGCAAAATTATCACTCCAACGTGGGGAAATGATGCCTCTTCTGTAGCAATTCAGGAAGACGGGAAGATCGTTGTTGCAGGCGGACAAAATGATGAGATCTTTGGTTTTATGCTGGTTCGATACCAAGGTGGCCCCGTCAACGGAAAGATCGCATTTACCAGCGACCGCGACGGCGATCAGGAGATCTACGTAGTGAACGACGACGGCACCGGACAACGGCGTCTGACTAACAATTCAGGCGCGGATAGTTATCCTGCATTTTCGCCGGACGGAAGAAAGATTGCCTTTGTCAGCCAAACTGCTGCAGGTAGTTTCGTTATCAAATTAATGAATGCTGACGGCAGCGATCAAACCGACGTGACGCCGATAGATTTTGTAAACAGTCCATCGCCGTGGCTCGAAAGCGATTTCTCATTGAGCTGGTCGCCGGACGGCAGAAAAATTGCTTTTGAAGAAATGAACGAAATTTTCACCGTCAATATTGACGGCACCGAGCGGACAAATCTCACTAACAACGTGGCTAATGACTGGTCACCGTCTTGGTCGCCCGATGGCTCTCGCATTTTGTTCGTCAGTTCGCGCGAAACTTACTGGGCGATGTACACGATGAAGCCGGACGGAAGCGATGTCAGAGCGTTGCCGGGCACTGACCCGTATTTATGGGATACGTCGCCTAGCTGGGAACCAGCCGGAAATAAGATCGCTTTTGTTGCTGCCGGGGAAGATGGTCCTTCTATCATCATGACGGCTGATGCGGACGGCACAAACCGTCAGCTATTCGACAACACAGTCGTTTTGGGATATTACGGTGCGAGAAACAACCCTAGATGGTCATCTGATGGAAAAAAGATCGCCTTCCAAATTGCGTTTGGCGGTGACACTGAGTTATTTACAAAAAATGTTAACGGCACCGGTTTCAGGCAGCTAACCGTCACGAGCGGGAGAAATTATCAGCCCTCGTGGCAGCCCCGCAAGCCTCAGATCTCACCTATATCGACAGGGACGAGTGTTGAATAACCACAGATATGTTCCCGTCGACAAATTGGAGCTGATCTAAATTACCGGAGATAGTAGGACGCGACAGGATCGTCGGACCCTATGCCGAATTGCACTGCCGAAAAGGAGTTGTTGACGCTGTTAATTCGGTACCAGATTCCGTTCGACGAGCGATAAACTGAAATGTCTGTTTTGCCATCACCATCGTAGTCGGCTGGCGTTGGAATGTCTGTCGACGATCCAAAAAGCTCTGCATAGACCGCGCCGTTCGTACGCAGTATATACCACGCGCCGTTCGATGGACGCCAAACTGCTATGTCGGCTTTAAGGTCACCGTCGAAATCACCCATCACGGGCTTATCGCCAACGGTACCGAATTGAATTCCGTAGAACGAATTTGTCAGACTGTTGGTCCGATACCAAGTCCCGTTCGATGGCCGAAATACATTGATATCCGCTTTGCCGTCGCCATCAAAATCAGCCGGCATGGGCACGTCGCCATTCATGCCGAATGCCGCTGCGACAAAACCACCGCTGCTGCTCAGCAGCTCATACCAATAGCCCGTCGATGGACGAAAGACCGCTATGTCATCTTTGCCGTCACCATCAAAATCGCCAGGCACGGGTACGTCGTCTTTTAACCCAAACGCCGCCGCCTGAAATGTGTTCGTCGAACTATCGAGCCGAAACCAGACTCCGTCGCGAAACACGGCAAGGTCCGATCGCCCGTCGCCATCATAATCGGCAGCGACCGTCTTGTCGCCGTTCTGGCCAAAATGGGCTCCTTTAAAACCGCCGCTGCTTTGATCTAGATACCAAATGCCTTCGGAAGGACGAAAAACTGCAATATCTGCTTTCGCATCCCCATCAAAATCGAACCTGCATCCGGCGACCGGCGAAAGACATGAATTGTTGTTTCCGATATACGTCAGTATCTCATTCCGCGAATAAGCACAAAATGAAAGCGGCGTGGACGAAGTAAGCTGGGCATTCATAAGTGAATTTGCGCAGCTCTGTGAAACATCTACATGATTCGCTCCGAGATTGTGTCCGATCTCATGCGCCGTGACCAGGAATTTTCCTGGCGCCCAATCGACACGTCCGCTGACGCCGTATGCAAAGGTCGGATTTCGGCAGATCACTCCGACATATGCCCAGCCTTGTGACAAAATGTTCGCTTTTCCGGAAAACAGGTGCGCCGCATCTCGCGAATTTGTTGCGATCGGAAAATTCGCATTCCAATAGCTCTGAAAATTCTGCACCGTGGCCTGTGAGGTTACCCCCGCAAACGGATCGGCAGTTGACCACGTATGTTGAAATACAACAGTTATCGCAAGGTCCAATTCCTCGTTATAAACGCCCTCAGCCATGTTGAGAATACTGAGGATCTCTGTATTCGCCTGTGACGGCCCGCCGAGCGCCGTAACATATTCGAGATCAGCCTCGGTCGCGATCTCGATACGCTTTACGGTAAGTGAATTGCTGATCGCGCCGCGATCGATGAGAGCCTTGCCGTCCTCGATCTTTTCTTCGAGCGTCGCTCCACATTGAAATGTCGAGTCCGCGATCACATCTGCGGCACGATAAATGACATATTCGTTGGCTCCCGCATACGGTGAATATTTGCCTGCCCGCTCGATAAAAAATCTTTCGCCCTGCATTCGATAATACCCCTCGATCTTTCCGCCATCGACCGTCAGCCTTACATCCGAATCTGCCTCGCCGGCAATGCGTCCTTTGAATGTTATGGACGGCGTCCTTTCAAGGAAAGCTTCACCATTCGCATTTTTGTTAAGTGCTCGGAATGAATTGCCTCGCATGTCATGAGGCACTAAATTTAACGTTACGGAACGGCCTGCTGCCGTAAATGACAACGATCGAGTTTCGTTCGAAGCATTGATACGTACAACATCAAAGCCGCGCAGCGAATTTGCAATATCGTTGGTCAACCGTCGATCCTGCGGGAACAAAGTGACCGTGAAAAGAGATAGGAATGAGGCCGAAAATAATATCAGGAGGATATTTCTGCTACCCATTATAAAAACCCTTGGCGGAAAGGCTAAGATATTTGAGAGAATTTGAGCCTGTACAAAATGCGACAACACACACCTTATTAAATCAAAAAATGTTCAACACTGTTATTTTTCCATAGTTTACAGGGAATATCAACCTTGATTTACGGGCCTCACAAAAATGCTGATCAACATTGCCGGGACAATATGGAAAAAGATGCCAAAAGGTATGAGAAGGTGGCTGACGCGTCGATCTCAGACTGGTTTTACAGTCTCTGCCGCAGGCATCATAACTAATGAAAAGGACGAAGTGTTGTTACTGAATCATGTACTTCGCCCGATCTCGGGCTGGGGTTTGCCCGGTGGGTTTATGAACACCGGCGAGCAGCCGGAGGCGGCTCTTCGTCGCGAGATACGCGAAGAGACAGGCATTGAATTGACCAATGTTGGTCTTGCTCGCTCCCGCACCCTATACCAGCATATCGAGATCATTTTTACCGGGCGAGCGGTCGGCGACCCGCATGTTAAAAGCCGCGAGATCACCGATCTTGGATGGTTCGGCCTTGATAATATGCCAGCAGAAATGAGCCAGGATCAGCGATCCCTGATCCTAAAAGTTTTGCGGCCGGATGATCCAAAAAAAGAAATCGGCTAATTGGAAAGGACACTTGGTGAACGGTATAATCTTCCATTTAGTAAAGGAGAATTAATATGGTTAATCTGATCCCGCCGGCTGAAAAAGTAATGGAGATACTGGCTGAAACCGGCGCATATCGAAAAGGACACTTTGTTTACCCGAACGGCAAACACGCCTCGCATTATTTCCAAATGCCGCTTGCATTTAGATACCACGACAATGCGCGCATCTTATCCGTCGGCCTGAGTCGGATGTTCAGAATGGAGAAATCGATCGCAAAAAGCCTGCCCGAGGTTTCCATTATCAGCCCGAGCCCGGGCGGGATCATGGTCGCGTTCGGCGTTCGAGAAGCCCTCAGCGCAAAACAAATTTACTGGGCAGAAATTGAGGACGGCAAGCGGCAGTTTCGCCAGTATGTCGACAAAGGCGATATTTTCCCGGCGATAATCGTTGATGACATAAACCGTTCCGGCAAGGCAATCACCGAGACCATGAACCTTGCCCGGGATCATGGCGCTGAGGTCATAGGCATTGGTACGATCGCGGCATTCGAAGATGCACCGCAGGAATTCGATGGCATTCCGGCAAAATCTCTTCTCAAGTTCGATGTTAATTTCTACGGAAACGAAGATGAGTGGAAAGTAACGCACGCAGATTCGGATGCGGTCGAAGAAAATGTACGTTTCTAGATAGCGTGTCGATTTGCTAAGGCGCGGTCCATTGTCACTTCGTCAACAAATTCGAGGTCCGAACCGACAGGCATTCCCATCGCGATTCGCGTAACCATCACACCTAAAGGTTTCAATAAACGGGCGAGGTAATTAGCAGTTGCCTCGCCTTCTGTCGTTGGGTTGGTCGCGATTATTATCTCTTTTATTTCGACACCATCATTATTGGCAGGATCAAGACGTGGCAGCAAATTAACGATCATCAGTTCGTCCGGCCCGATGCCGCGCATCGGCGAGAGCGAACCGTGCAAAATATGGTAGAGTCCTCGAAATGAGCGGGTCTTTTCTACCGCAACGAGATTGTATGGTTCCTCGACGACGCAAATGATCGAACGGTCGCGTTTTGGATTTGAGCAATACAGACAAGGATTTACATCGGTGAGATTGTTGCAAATGGAACAAAAAACGATCTTTTCCTTTACTTCGCGCAACGCGCTGGCAAAGTTTTCGACCTCAGCCAGCGGACGCCGAAGCACATAAAAAGCCAGCCGTTGGGCTGACT
>CAZGSC010000092.1:0-13601 GCA_964528325.1 uncultured Chloracidobacterium sp.
GATTCCGCACATATTAGCTATCCGTCAGCGGTTGAATGCCGCGTTTAGGAAAAATCCTCCGAGTGAAATTTCTAACTGTTTGTTTTTCATCATTCTCAATGACGCCCCAGAAATTGGCCGCGAGCAAATATACAGGCGCAAAAACAAGACCGGAAACAACCAGAACAAGACTGCCGCCGATAAAGTTTCGAGCGGACGACGTGTTCAATGACAAAACTTCTACTGCCAAACGCTCTCCGAACTGCCGCAGATAATCGTGAGCATTCGAATAAACGATAGACGTTACCGCCCCCGCGAAAACACTGATCAGGGCAGTTTTCGCCGTCGTTTTAAGCAGCGCCAGATGCTGCACGCCAAGTCCGAGTTTCTTAATAACCATAGTCTCGGCGATAAGCTTTTCGATCAAAATAGCTGCTACGGCAGCCGTTATCATTCCCGTCAGGCTAAAATATTCGAGCCCGAAATACAGCACCGCCACAAGTCCTGTCAACGCCAATAGTCGTGTCAGCAAGAAAAGCCTGCCCAGTTCCTTATACGATCGAACGATCGGATCGAGGATCAAAACACTAAAAGGCAGCAGTGTAAGATTGATCACAAAAATCGACGCACTTTGTTCGTAGCTCTGCGTAAACAAAGTGGTGATGAAAGTCTTTGCCGTTATAATCAGAAACACATAGATAGGAAAATAAAAGAACGCTAGTTTTTGTGTCGCCCTTGCCATCAGGCGGATCATCTCATCTCGGTCACCGGCAAGCTGTAAAGCGTTCATTCGCGGAAGCAGCACGGACATCACCGAATCTGAAAGCATCGCGATCAGCGGAACTTCAAAGCAGCCGTAGGCATAGATAGCAAACTCTGACGGCGAAAATCTATATCCGACAAAGTAGTTATGAATATCGGTCTGAGCGATCCAAAGCACACCTGTCAGCCCGAACGGTATAGCGTACCTCATCTGCTCCCGAAAAAACCCTGCATCAAACTCGCGCCAAAATCCGGGGAACCGTGACCGAAGGTAATTGAGCAAAATGAACGTCTGAATAATACCTTGTATCATCGCCGCATAGATAAAGGATTCAACCGTGGCAAATGCAAACACGGCGCCACCCATCAGCAGCGTTTTCGAAAACGAAGCAAGTACTATGAATATTGTTGCAACTCTCGCTTCCTGATTTGCGATAGCGACGGTTTCTAGAAATGTTGCAAATATCCAGATCCAGATGACGATCCCGATCTTTGGAGCGAGATTCCGCATCTCTTCGCTCTGGAAAATATTTCCAATGATCTGCGGAAACAAAAACAGCGTAAGACATGCCAATCCGCCAACAAAAAAATTGAAGATAAGAATATTGAAGATCGATTTCGCTCGCCGCTCAGTTTCACGAGCCAAAAAATAGTATGCGCTCATCGAAAAACCAAGCGGCAGAATTATTACTGCGTTGCTGATCACCTGAAACGCCGCTCGATAATGTCCAACTGCGTCCTGCGTCAGATAGCGGACGATCAGCAGCGGCAGCACAAAGCTGAATGCAAAGCCTATGATCTTGGCGATCAAGAGCCAGACACTCTGCTCTCTCAGTGAAGTTTTAGATGTCTCCTTGTTTGCCACTGCTTTAGTAACCATTGTCGCGTTCGACGCTTAAACCCATGCTGAATATTCACCCAGGTGAGTTAAGTACCCGAACAGAGCGCTAAATAGACCAAACCGCGCATGAGTATCGAACCAACCGGGTATTGATCGCCTGCATAGGCGCTCGAGATTCGCGATCAAACGTTTTCCACTCTGCGTCTGCATCAAATACGAGTAGTCGCCAAAGAGCCAATATCTGACAAAAATACGGCGATAATCGCTTAGGACCCTTTTGCTGCTCTTCCAGCTTCCCGCCGTTTCTTCGCCAAACGGGCCGGAGGCACCTTCTTCGAACTCGTACAATTTCAGTCCGTTTTTGGAAGGCAATTTTGAACGAACGTTCTCGAAATCCTGCTTGACGGCCTTAAACCCGGAGTAACCAAGCTGTTCGAGCAGCTCGAATTCGTATTCAAGCTTGCGAAAAACGAGCTTTTCCGACCGGATCGATAGATAGTCAGGTTTGTTTTCAAAATTCAGTAAAGCACGCAGGCAGATGGTTTCTGAGCCAACGATATCAGCCTTGAGATAGTGCGGAATTCCATATTTTTCCAGGCACTGTACAAAATCGACAGCAGGCACACGTATGACCTCATTTAAGGTGCCAAGCACCTCGTTTCTCGCCGCCCATTCTTCCGATGTGCTGCTCCACAATGAGTGATCGATGTTTTGATAAAACTTTACTTCTGCCGGATGACCGTTTGACGAAATGTTTTCTGCGATCGCCCCTTCGACGATCTCCAAACGGCCTTCAGCGATCTCGCGAGTAAAACGGCCGCGACAAAACTCTGCATTCGCCGGATCAGCTTCAAACGCGATAACACGATAACCCTTTTTTAAGTAAAAATCCGTATCCTGGCCACGATGCATCCCAACGTCGTAGATCAGATTTAGATCCTTTGCTGTTTTCTTAAGCTCGCTCATCAATTATTACAATCCGAAATCAGGCAAACCAAGATGGTAAACCCACTTGTAAAAAGGGGCAATCAGCCTGATTTTTCACTATTTTCGCTTGGAATTAAGGTGTGTCGATAAGAACTTCTCAGGAGTGATTTTTCTTCGTCTGGCTAGCTTCTTTTCTGCAACGCAGGTTTGCTGCCCTGGTCAGTAGTTGTGACATTCGCGTCATAGGTGAGAACTGTGCCACCGAAACCAACGGCCCAGCCTCGGTCACCTGTAAAAGTGATCTTTTCGAGGTTGTGGCTTGCAGGCGAATTACCGTCCATCCAAGTCTTGCCGCCATCCCGGGTGCGGACGATTATTCCGCTGTCTCCAACGGCCCAGCCGTTGGCCGTATCGGTAAAATAGACGTCATTTAGATCGACCGTCGTTCCCGAATAGATCTGTCTCCAGAGCCTGCTGCCGCCATTTGAACGAAATATTCTTCCTTTCGTTCCGACGGCTATAGCGCCTTTTTCGCCGGCGAATGACACTGCGTTAAAACGAGTATCCGTATCGCCTAAAAGCGAAGCCTTTTCCCATGTCAGGCCGGAATCTTCGGTAAAAAGGATCGTGCCGCCAGTGCCGACTATCGTTCCTATTGGGCTGTTGGAAAACGCCCCGTCGAGCAGAAGAAAATGGATCGATGTTTGGCTTTTCTTCCACGAAGTTCCGTCTTCCTGCAGTTTGTAAAAGATGCCGCCTTCACCAAATGCGGTTCCGCCGCCGTTCTTGTTGAACAGCAATTTTGTAACACGTTCGCGTCCACCGTCCTGAAACTCGATGCGTTCCCAAGAGCGGCCGCCGTCGGTTGTTTTTCGAAGGTATGACGAAGCGTTTACGCCGCGGGCATAGATATTACGCTCGCAGAGCAGCCAGCCGGTCGTTTCGCTCGTAAAATAGATCTGAACAAAAGTGTCGGTCGTGAATTTTGTCTGCTGCACCCATGTCTGGCCTCCGTTGTCGGTCGAGAGCATTACACCATCGCCGCCGACGATCCAACCCTTTGATTGGTTCACAAAAAAGACATCGCGAAACCACGCAAAGCTGTTCGTATTTTGCCGTACCCATCCGGCATTCGCCGTCTGGAAACAAAACAATACAAGCAAAAGGATATAGATGCGATAGATCTTAACCATACAAGTCGGAAAATCTGTTTTTAGAAAAGCACTCTTGCCGCGCTTGCGCTGCTCAAAGTTTGAAGAAATTTGCCGATCGTGAATCCTTTTCCAGGAACAAAAACCTGATCGCCCGGATTCAAATAGACCATTTCAGCTTTGCCGCTTTCCATCTGGCTAAGGCTAACCTCTTTTCTCGTGAGACGCTGATCCTTACCATAACTGACAACATAGATCTTGTTTCGATTTCCATCCTTCGTAACACCACCGGCATCGAGGATCGCTTCATAGACACTAACCTTGCGGTCCATAACGCGAACGCCGGGCGTTGCAACTGCCCCCATAACAGCAAAGCGAGTGGCCATTGCCTTGTCGAGCGTAACGCTCACCTTTGGGTCGATTATAAATTCGTCAAGCTTCTTGGTGATCTCAGCGGCTACTTGTTCAACAGTTTTTCCTGCGACCATGATGCCCTCGCGAATCAGCGGATATGATATGCGTGCATTCGGCGGGACCGTAATTCCAGTTTTGCAATAGTCCGGACATTGGCCGAAAACTTCGACCGATATCATATCACTCGGCCCAAGACGGTATTCCTTGAGGTAGTTATTGTAATACGGCAAGATAGTCTCACCTTCAGGAGTGTCAACCTCGGTTGCGTCGTTAATCCCGCCGTCAGTAGATGTTGGAGCCGGAAGAGGGATGTCTTTTTGCGAATTAGGGTCTGCCACAGCGACAGCCTTACCATTTTTTATTTTTGGCGATGTCGTCTGGCTTATGGCGCTCGTGGTCACAATCAACACAAATGCTGCCATGATCGAAGCGTTTCTAACGAATATTATTGCTTTCATCTCGATTTCCTCGTCCGTTAACTAAATGTCTATTCATCGCCCTAATCCAGATTTTGCCTACCGTCCGCCCTTCCCGAAAAGCACTGTTTTTACAGTGTCAAAGACGATCATCATATCGAGTGCGAGACTTTGATTCTTTATGTAGTAAAGATCGTATTGTAGCTTCTGGATCGCATCACTCACTGACGCTCCATACGGATACTTGATCTGAGCCCAGCCGGTCAATCCTGGAGCGACCAGATGCCTGTGTTCATAAAAAGGGATCTCTGTGGCCAACTGCTTTACAAAATGCGGCCTTTCTGGCCGTGGGCCGACAAAGTTCATTTCGCCCTTGATAATGTTCCAAAACTGCGGTATCTCATCGATCCTCAGCTTTCGAATGATCTTGCCGACGCGTGTTGTCCTCTCGTCGTTCGACGCCGCCCAGATCGGCATCCCATCTGCTTCGGCATCAGTCTTCATTGAGCGAAATTTGATAACGTTAAACAGGCGTCCATTTCTTCCTATCCGTTCCTGTTTATAGAATATAGGGCCGCGGGATTCGAGTTTGATGACAATAGCCGTGAGGATCGCGATCGGAAGGGAAAAAATAAGGCCTATCAAAGCCAAAAGCCTATGAATGATCTCCCGGATCACGGCGCGGATCGGCGAATCACGACGCCTGCCAGCAAAAATAAGCCATGACGGACGCAGCATATCAACATGAACCTTGCCAGTGATGCGTTCAAAGAACGATGTACATTCTTCGATCGAAACGTCGCCAGCGAGGCTCATTTTCAGTAGTGCCTCGGTTGGAAATGCACCCCGACGTTCGCGAACGGCGATCACTACGCGGTCGATCTTTTCACTGCGGATAATTCCTTCCAGGTCGATGGCCCGGCCCAAAATTTCTGATCGCCCAAGTTTTTCTTTTGGCTTCGCCCCGTTCTCGGACACAAAACCAACGATGCGATAGCCGGCATCGCGCCTTTCCCAAACCGCCTCGGCCGTATCGAGCGCTGTTTGGCCCGTGCCGACAACCAGTATCTTTTCACCGATATCCGGATGTCCGGTCAGGAGGTGAATAGAGATCCTCCAACCCAATAGCAACCCTAAAACGATCGGCACCGAGATGACAGAAACACCGCGTCCGATCAGAAGCGGCGGCACAAAATAAAAAAGCAGTGCAAGAAGAACCCACGCAATTCCCAAGGCCTGCACCAGCCGCAAAAGCAGTTCGCGGCGGTTGGTCATCACTATGTAATCGTAAAGATCGTAGAAGTAGAGGATCAGCAAACAAACGGCTGTTGCAAGTGCGATCTTGAGCCAGCCGTTCTTCGCGTTCAATTCATTTTCGGAGCCGGATATTCCGAGGCGGAGATACATTGCCAACATGACGCCGCTATAGAGAAATGCGGCATCGGCCAGTATCAGCCATAATATCCTCGGACTAAATCTTGTGGCACCCATAGTAAAAATTTAGGGACTCGGCAATTCGTTCAAACGTTTATAGTTGTAATAGCCGTAGTTATAATGCGATTCGTCCAAAACGGCTTCGCTCTGATTGAGAACCACGCCAAGTAGACGCTCCTTCGGAAGTGGTTCGAGAAGCCGTTCGATCGCACTGTAACGTGTGCGATTTGCACGCACAACGATCATTGCTCCGTCAGCCTGATTTATGAGAACCGTCGCGTCTGTAAAGATACCGAGCGGCGGAGCGTCGATGATAACGTAGTCGAACATCTCTCGCGCCTCGCGCAATATCTCCTTGAATTTCGGCCCTGAGATCAGCTCGGCAACATCGTGCCTTGCTTCGCCGCCTGGCAAAATATGAAGGCCGGCGGGCTCAAGTTTGACGATCGACTCGGCCAGTGTGGAAGTGCCTGCCAATACATCAGAAAGCCCTCTGTCCGTTTCAATTCCCAAATAATCCGCGAGGCTCGGCATACGAAGATCGCTGTCGATTATCAAAGCGCGGACACCGTCTGTTTGAGCAAGAAGCCACGAAAGATTTAGCGCCGTTACCGATTTACCTTCGCTGGGGTTTACGCTGGCAACAACGATCGCCTGCAGCTTTTGTCTCTGGCTTTTGTGTAGAACATGTGTTCTGAGGCTGCGATATTCTTCGCAATAGCTCGAGTGCGGATGTGTTATCGCGACAAGTCGTGGCTCGACGCGCGTCGCGTCGACAGTCCAACTGACAAAGTCAGGTAGTTGTCGAGCTGCGACGCGCGCCAAGCTTTCAGCGTTCATATTTGCCCCGGCAGTTATTTCCGTTTCCAAATCAGGGAGTGCCGTCCCGACAGAGGAATGCGGCTGCCCTATGAACGCCGAACCTGGATTACCGATCTTAAAGTCCGCCGATGAAAGTAATTCTGGCAGCTTGTTCTCACGTCGACCGTTCCGGCCGAACGGTACGATGTTTGCCGCCTGCGAATTAACTTCGCTATCGGGATTATCGGTAAGATTTTTTTGTAGTGCTTTAAGGATACTCATCGTCAAATACTCCGTTCTTTATTTCTCAGAGTCCTCGTCTTAAATCTTGTAAAATCGACCACCGAGTTCGAGATCGACTTCATCTTCGATATCTTCGAAGATCAAAGTGCCGCCATTTCCGTTTGTAAATCCATTCGAATGGCCATTCGATTTTCCGTTTGTATAGCCATTTGAGTTTCCGTTTGCATACTCTTTCGAATGGCCGTTTGAATAACCGCTTGCCGGCTCAGCATCTTCAATGAACATTCTCGGCTTGGTCGCTGCGGTACGAGCCTGGCCCTCCCACAGATCATCTTTCGCATCCGCCTTTAGAACGCGTCCCACCGGTGCGGCCGAAGCCTCTCCGCCGGCATGAAGAGACTCGTTTCGCGGCAAAAGATCGAGATTTTCTGCAACTTCTTCAATGATCTGTCGGCCGATCATCTGTTCACCTTCGGAATAAGCGGCAAGCATTGCGTTGTCGCAAATGTTATTGATATTGCGTGGAATTCCTTCGGAACATTGGAAGATAAAATCAACGGCTCCCGGAGTGAATACATGAGGCTGATCCGATCCTGCGATCACAAGCCGCTCCGAGATGTAACGGTCGACCTCTTCAACATTCGGGAACGGATGCATATTACATCGAAGTGCTACGCGCTGTTTCAACTGACGCAAATTTGCTTGGTTGAGCTTGTCGCGAAGTTCCGGCTGGCCGGTCAACACGATCTGCAAATGCTTTGCGTTATCAGATTCAAAATTGAGCAGCAGGCGGATCTCTTCCAGCACATAATCCGAAAGTTCGTGAGCTTCGTCGATAATGATCACTGTACGAAGCCCTCGGCGATGTCTTTCTTCAAGAACCTTTCCCAACGTGTTAAGAAGATCACTCTTGTTCGTCCAATCCTTAATGCCGAGCATTTGGGTGACGTGCTGATAGAATTCATCGATCGAGAGCCGCGGATTGAAAACATACGCCGCAAGCACCGACGAGTCGAGCCGCCGCAGAATCCAACGCAAAGCTGTCGTCTTTCCGGTACCGACCTCACCCGTGAGAACGATCAGGCCTTTAGCATTTTCCAGCCCGTAATACAGGCTTGCGAGAACCTCGTTATAACTTGGCGTGAACACAATGAAACGCGGATCTGGCGTCAATGTGAATGGGATATCGTCTAAACCGAAGAATTCTTTATACATAATTTACCTCTCGTAAAATGTGACGTTTTGAGGCGTTCACCATTCGTATGAGAAACGCCTAAAGGCGTCTTTCTTCCTTTAAGAAACCAATTTCTCAAAAATACGTGTCGCCTGAATTATCAGTACGATAAGCGGAATGATCCCCAAAGCCGCAGCCGTTCCGGCCATCAACTTCAACCAACCGGAGCGTTTTATCCATGCTTTCTCATCTGCGGAAAGAAGCGGCGGCACCGATGCAAGTACCGGGAGGCCAGTGTAGTGCTTTGCGTCCTCTATATTCTGGATCTTGAAGAGCTTTGGAATTTCATAGAAGGCTGCAAGAATAAACCCAAATAAGAGGCCGATGCCCGTTCCCAGCAATGTCAGCAAAAATCGTTTTGGAGCGACGGGCGATTGCGGCACGTTTGCTGGGTCCTGAACGCGGATCGTTTCGCCCTGAGCATTTGTTTCAACGCCCACAACTGTTTCTGCATCGTTCTTTTTCTTCAGGATCTCGTCGTATGTCTGTTTTGCAGATTGGTACTGAGCAGTAATGCCCTCCAATGCGACCTTCACGTTCGGGATCGAGTTGATCCTCATCTCCAGTGCTGTGATCTGGCCGGCATTTTGTTGACGTTCGATATCTTTGCCGTTTATCTGCTGTTCTATCTGGCCGATCTGCGACTGGATGCGCTCGTTCTCAAGTTCGAGACTCTTCCTCTGAAGCTCGGCCTTGCGTGAGCTTGTTTGTGTCGCGACAGCCACACGCTTTTCGCTGCTCTTCTTCAGATTGTCAAATTCATCATTGACCCGCTTGATCTCGCTTTGCTTTGCAATTACAGCCGGATGTTTTTCTTTGTAGACCTTCAAAAGGTTGTCCAATTGAGCGTTGAGATCGGCACGCCTTTTCATCAACTCACCATATGCCGGAGTATTTTCCGGATCGGAAACCTGACGTGCAGTATCCTGAGTTTCTTTCTCGCCAAAATCCTCGATCACGCGCATCTGACGATTGTTCGCAGCGATCGCATCACTGAGACGGCCTTTTTCGTTAAAAAGCGTCTGCTTTTCTTTTACGATCGTATCTTCGCGTTGGCGAAGTCCCGTAAGTTGAGCAACAAGTCCCTGCTCCGATTCCGGCAGCGTTTGTACGTTCTGCATCATTATGTCGAGACGCTGCTTTTCAAGATCATCGAGAGCGGTCTTTTTCTCAGCAAGCTGGCGTTCAAAAAGATCTTTTGTTGATTCGGCGATCTCGGTTTGGGTCTGGACCTGGGCGTTGACGTATTTGCTGGCGAGTTCGGCCGTGACGTTTCGCGTTGCCTGCGGGTCACGGTCGCGATACCTGACGCGGAAAGCTGCAACCTTTTCACTGCCGGGTTCCTCGAGATCAACTTTGATGTTCTTGTACATTTTTTCGATGATCAATTCCATCGGCAACCCTGCAGCTCGTTCCTGCTTGTATAGGTCGTATTTCTGGACCATCGGTTCAAGCGAAGAACGGCTCAGTACTTCCTGGTTGATCGTCTGTAGACGCTGTGACAGGTCTTCGTTGGTCAAGGACTGAACAAGATTTGACGAGATAGTCGGCGGTTTTACCGTCAAAAGCGACGTTGATTCGTAAATGCTAGGCAGTTTATAGACCACATAACCGATCGCCGCCGTCATCGTGATCGTCGGCAGCAGGATCAGCCATTTCTGGCGCTTGAGCACGCCGAAAAGCTCGCCGGGTTTTCTTTGTCTGAATTCAACACTCATCGTCTATTACCTTCTTAGTTATTAATCAGTCCCTTTTCACTAAACTTCTCATCGGTCTTTTCTGCGTTGCCGCGGTTTAGCGACCAGCGAAGCAGCACAACGGTCACGATCAGAACAACTCCGAAAACAAAAAGTTCCATTGCCTCAGGTATTCCCACCAGAAAGGCTTTGACCGCAGCTAGATTTGCAACTTCGACCAAAAAGAACATACCAACGTACTCCTATAAATTTGCGAGAAGGTTCTTTGCATCGATGACCTCTCGCTGAGTCAATTCGTTAATACTGCGAAGCGAAGTCTCAGCCTCGCGGCGAGCCGACACCTTGTCACCTGCTTTAGCAAGCGCCATTCCGAGACGCACTCGATAGCCGGGCGTTAGTGCAGTTCCGATTCTTTGCGAATTCGCTTCATCAAGCGCGACTGCTTTCTTCAGCTGCTCGACAGCCGGCGAATAGAGTCCTTTCCTGAGATAGACCAAGCCGAGTGTGTCGTAAAATCCCGCCGCCTGATTCCTGCTGACAGCAGCGGTTGCGAGTTGGAGTGCCTCGTCCAAATTTCCCTGATTTTCAACGATGAGCCACGCAAGATTATTGGCAGCGATCGCTGTCTCCGGAGCTATCTCAAGAGCTCTGCGATAATTTTTTTCCGCATCGGCAGATTTTCCGCGGCCGTCTTCGAGAATACCGAGCATAGTAAAAGCTTGTGCGGTTGGCCGTTTCTCGACGACTTTCTGATACTGCCCGATCGCCTCGTCGGTGCGACTTTGTGAAACGAGCAGCGTCGCGTATGCCGTATATGACTGAAGATAGTTTTCATCCAATGTGATCGACTGGACCAGTTCCTGCTCGGCTGCGGCCGCATTCTTTTCTGCGGAGAAGATCGTCGATTTCAGATAGTGCAAGGCCGCTAGAATTTCATTTCTACCGACGTTAGCGGCTATAAGCTCATCGGTCTTGGCATGTGCCTTTTGCGTTTGATCTAATTGAATCGCAGCCGTGACAACGCCGCTCAGAGCATCAAAATTCTGCGTGTCTAACGCAAGAGCTTTTTCGTAGAGATCAAATGCTTCCTGATAATTTCGTTCTGCTGTGAAAACCTTAGCAAGATTGACCAACGCCGCCGAAGAATGTGGGGACAACTTAACGATCTCCTGCAAGTCAGCCTTTGCCTCAGCGACCTTACCGAGATCAAGATAAGCGAGGCCCCGCGACGTTAGTGCACGCACGCGAACGTCCTGCGTTTCATGTGGATCGGCTCCGGTGTTTGGAACTACTGCATTGGCCCGGTTGATAAGTTCGTTCGCCAGCTTCAGCGCATTTTCTGGTTCTCCTGTTGAGAACGCAGCCTGAATTCTCAGCAACCCTGTTTTCAAATAGGTCGGGTGATATCGCTCAAGGTCAGTTATGAACACCCGTCCCTGATCGATCTGCCCCAGCGAAAGCTTGACCTGCGCCATAAGAAACAGGGCTTCTTTTCCGCTCGGGTATGTCTTTATTATTTCTTCAAGATCCTTGACGGCTTCGTCGGGTTTATTCTGTTGGATCTTCAACCGAGCCCGAAGCGTCAGCGCCTCAGCATCGATGTCGTTGAACTTAAAAAGTGCATCGAGCTGCTGATTGACACCTGTAATGTCTTTTCGGTCAAGGTAGATCTGTCCAAGCTTGTAACGGGCACGTACGTATTCCGGAGCATCACCAAGGATGTTCTGCAAAACTGTGATCGCGTCATCGACGCGGTCCGAACCTACATAAAATTCGGCAAGTTCAAGGCGGCTTTCAGCGCTGTTTTCCTGAATTTGAACCAGATCTTTGTAAGTGGCCTCGGCTTTTTCAAACTGCCGGCTCGTTACATAAAAATCCGCAATTGCTTCGCGAGCCTCAATACTTTTCGCGTCGACGTCTATGGCTTTTTTGAACTGCAATTCAGCATCGGCGTCGCGATCAGCATACGTCAAAAATCTGCCATATTCCGTGTAACCAAGGATCGCGGCCGGATTTGCATCAATGCCTCGTCGTATCGCGGCCTCTGCTTCGGGTGCCTTTTCACGTGTGGTGTAGAGGCGTTCGAGGCTGATGTATGATTCAATTCGCTTTGGATCGAGAGCAATAGCTTTGTTGATCGCGTCGATCACGACGGCATCGGGCTTGCCCTGTGCGGCGAGGATCGAAGCTCCCAAAATATGCCCTTCAATAAACTTGTTGTCCGCTGCGAGAATTTCGTCGCGGATCTTTTCCGTCTCAGCGATCATCGGCGGCTGAAGCAAAAGGAAATAATTGCCGAGTTTCGCTTTGGCTTCGAGGTTCGTGCTGTCAAGTTCGACCGCTTTGCGAAGTTCCTCTAAAGTCTCGTTAAACTGCCCTAGATTTTCATATGCTCGTGCCATGCCCCAATGAGCGTCTGCCGAATCCTTGTCCGACTCGACAGCCGAACGAAACTGCATCAGAGCATCATTGAATTTTCGTTTTTGGAGGTATTCTTCGCCTTTTGCGAGAAACTTGGCGGTCGAATGGCCGCATGAAACAAGAAGCAAACTTAAGCAAAGGAATAGCGAAAGGTGAGCAAAACGGGAAGCTAAAATTGGGCACTCGCGGAAAAACATATCTTTTTTCGCTTCGATCCACTGCGTGATCAATTGGTCAGGGCTATGACCATAGATCGTTGGATCGGGCGTTTGGTTGATCCCGAGGGGAAAGTCTCGGGACCGGCCTGGGAATTACATTTCAAAAACTAAGATCAAGTACCGAACTTTATCGGCACTTGGTTAATAGGTTCAATCTGATTTTGATTTCAGAAAATTACGTGGGAACCTGGAGGGATATTGCAGAAGCCCGCACGTTAGTGAGGGCTTAACATTCGTCGTTGAGTGTTAAGCCCTTGCTCACGCGCGGGCTTCGGCATAGTGCTTTCTGTTTAGAAAAGTTCGATCTTTCCGTCGGCAACTGCCACTCGCGGCTCGCCTTCGTTGAACATTATCCGCTCGAATGAGATCGGCGAAACCGAACCAACCGCTCCCACGGCAGTGAATCTGAGGTTCAGCAGAACACCGTCATTGCTTATTGGCAGCGGGCCATAGAAGACGACTCTTAAGATGCCCGGCTTTTCGGCGTTTACCACGTAGGAAAGGCCGCGACTTACCGAATCTTTCACAAGAACCACATCACCAACCGGCTGTATGGCCGAAGGATCATATCTGAGGTTGAACTCATAGGAAATGATCTCCTTGTCCGCGGCACCTTGGATGGTGATCGGGATAAGGACTTCCTTGTTAGCCTCAGTCACCATATTTGGCAATTCAACAGCGATGCCTTTCACAGGCCCGCCGTCTTCACTTTCCACTTTCCACTTTCCACTTTCCACTCTTCCCGCCGGTCTTGCAGCCGAAGGTGTCCAGTTACCTGTCACCTCACCGATCAGCAAGCCGACGTAGTCGTCGCCCGTTATGTTGCTTGTGACAGAAGAATACGTCCTGCTCGTCGGTGACGAACCAACAGGGAACGTCGGGCCAGGCGGTACGAAGAATCGCCACTGTCCTGCGATTCCCGGCGACGAACCCGTAGCCACGAAAGTTGCGATCTGGCCGGCGTCGAATGATGAGACAACGCCGTTATTGCTGACATCAGCAACAACTTTCTGGGTCGTATTCAAAAGGTTGGTCCCCGACACATGCTGTGCGATCCTTGCCG
>CAZGSC010000093.1:0-13193 GCA_964528325.1 uncultured Chloracidobacterium sp.
CTTTTTGATCAAAAATTGTCTTTTTTCCTATTTTGGGAGCACTGTTGGTATGGGTGGCGAAAAAGATGATTTACTGCAGCAACTTTTTTCACCCGGGAATCGTCAAACTGATCGGTTATTGAGTGAAAATCGAGGCTTGAAGGGGGTTTTGAGGTGAGAGCTTTTTCTTGCAACCGATCCTGAAAACGTGGTATATTTGGGAATACTGGATCAGCACCGAGCAACGATCTTACCCGTTAAAGTAAGTTTTAAAAGGAAACAACCATGAGAAAATTTTTGGCCCAAATTGGCAGGATCGGAGCCTTCGCCATTTTCGCAGCGCTCCTGAGTGCAACCGCTTTTTCGCAGCTTAAATTGCGCAAGGCGATGGATTTTGACGGCGACGGCAAGGCCGATTTTACGGTTTTCCGTCCCAGCAATAACGTTTGGTATGTAAATCAGAGCGGTGGCGGCTTTACAGGTACGCAGTTTGGCCTCTCGGGCGAGGATTTCATGGCACCGGGCGATTTTGACGGTGACGGCAAGGGTGACATTTCGGTCTGGCGAGATACGACTGGTATGTGGTACAGGTTTAACAGCTCGGACGGAACGTTTCAGGCCTTCAACTTTGGCATGTCGGGGGATGAACCAGTTGCAAGGGACTATGACGGTGATGGTAAGACCGATATGTCGGTCGTACGCCGCACCGGCGGGTTGATGATCTGGTACATTCAGCACTCAGCTGATGTCAATTATTCAGCTATCCAGTGGGGTCTTTCATCTGATTATACGGCGCCCGGTGATTATGACGGTGACGGCAAATTTGATGTTTGTGTTCAGCGTCCCGGCACGTCGCCAACCGGACAGGCTACATTTTATGCTCTTCGCAGCAGCGATAATGGTGTTATCGCACAGCCGTGGGGGCTCAGCAACGATCTTGTCGTTCCCGGAGATTATGACGGCGATGGCAAGACGGATTTTGCTGTAGTTCGCGAAGGGTCGTCACCAACGTCAAACATGACCTGGTACATTCTAAGAAGCAGCAACGGCGGTGTAGTGGCAGAGGTCTTTGGCCTTACGGGTGCGGATGTAAATACCCAGAACGACTATGACGGCGACGGTAAAACAGATATTGCGGTATGGCGTGATACGAATGGAACGTTTTATTACAACAGGAGTTCGGACCAGGGTTTCGCAGCTTACCAATGGGGATCGGCCAATGACTATCCGGTTGCAAGCTACGATACACACTAATTTCTTTGGCAGTTTATGTACATTAATGGTTGAAGGCTAAAGCCTTCGACCATTTTTGTTTATTGACGCTTTGTAGTAATTTTTCATTATCGCGATGACCGATATTCTCAAAAAGATCCAAACCGAATTTGCTCAAAAATCCGTGGTTATCTTAGGCGACCTCGTAGCGGATCAGTTTCTCAACGGAACGATCTCGAGAGTTTCACGCGAAGCGCCCGTTTTTATTCTTCGCCACGACCAGACGATGACGCTTCCCGGTGCCGCCGCAAACGCTGCCGTAAATGTTGCGTCGCTCGGTGGCCAGCCAATACTGGTCGGGCTTGCAGGGCGGGATATGAATGCAGAGCTTTTGTTGGGTAAATTGGCAGAAATGGGAGTTGATACTGGAGCCGTGGTTACGGACAGATCTTTGGCCACCACAACAAAAGTGCGCGTCTTGGCCGGCCAGCATTATGCAGCACGGCAGCAGGTCATTCGGATCGATTACGAAAATTCAAACCCCATATCCGATGAACTAAAAGAAAGACTTAGGGAAAATCTGATCGCTGCCGGCAATAAAGCGAACGCTATTATCATTTCCGATTACAATTGCGGAACTGTTTCGCCTGAGTTGTATGAGACAGCAAAAGACATCTCGCGGGAACGCGGCATCCCGTTGGTTGTCGATTCGCGATATCGTCTTTCAGATTTTTCTGATGCCTCGACCGGAACGCCCAACCGTGAAGAGGTTGAAAAAATACTCGGCGAAAACTTCTCGGTCGAAGATTGTACACAACTGCGCAAACGCCTTAACTATGAGGCACTATTAGTAACAAACGGGAACAAAGGTATGCTTCTTATCGAAAAGGACAAGCCCCCAGTTAATATGGACGCTATAGGATCGAAAGAACCTGTGGATGTTACCGGAGCAGGAGATACCGTGATCGCTGCCTTTGCACTGGGACTCGCCTCCGGCCTGAGCTATTCGGATGCGGCAAAAGTTGCAAATCACGCCGGCGGCATAGTCGTCATGAAAAAAGGAACAGCCTCAGTAAACTTGAACGAATTGCGTGACTCCATGACGTCTTATGCTGACTCATTTGTTTCGCAGCAAGCCAATTAGCTCAATATGTCCGATCTTTTAGCACCGATACTCGACCGTGCAGGAGTTGTTCGCGAGACGACTCGTGCACGCGCGGAAGGCTTAAAAATAGTTCTTGCGAACGGCTGTTTTGACCTTCTTCATGTTGGGCACGTTCGATACCTCGCTGCGGCAAAGGCTATTGGCGATGTGCTTGTCGTTGGTGTGAACTCCGACATACAGGCTCATGCACTAAAAGGCGATGGCCGGCCATTTATTCCAGAAAATGAACGTGCCGAATTGGTCTCCGCACTTCGCTGTGTTGATCTTGTAACGATATTTGTCGAGCCGACAGTCGAGGAACTGATAAGGGCAATAAGACCCGACTTTCACGCCAAAGGCACCGACTACACACCCGAAACGGTGCCGGAACGCGACATCGTTAAGGAATGCGGCGGCGTTGTGGCGATCGTCGGCGATCCGAAGGACCATTCGTCTACAGAGATGATCGAGATCGTTCGCCGAAAGGATCAGTGATGTGGAAGGCCCGCACAAAGGACGAACTTATAATCGAGGTTTGGGAAAAACTGGATTGCGAAAATGTAGGTGCCGTCGAGATCAGAGCGATCGAAACCGTCGTTGACAATCAATATGGTGCGTCGGCAGTCGATTCGCCGATGGTGATCGCGAGATTGCTTGCCGATGAAGGTGCTCAGCTAAGACACTCCGAGATAATGAACCTTTATCTTGAGCGTGCGTCTGACAGGCCATACGATGCTGCAGTCAGAAACATCATCAAGATCGAGGATCTGAAAAGTGCTGCTGCGTCGATCCGTAATCTTGAAAATCTGCGGCAAAAGTACATCGGAGAAAATGACAAGAACGGACTTCGGCTTGTCCTCGAAACTGCGCTTAACGGAAAGAAAATCGCTGCTGAAAATGCAGAGAAAAAAAGCCTCGATGACGCCGCACGTCAAATGAATTCCGAGATCGCTCATTGGTTTACAGTTTGGCTGCAAACACCCGAGGTATTTGAAAGCTGGCACGCTCTAAGACAAAGGTCGCCGGATTTTGTAGACAAATTCGGCGATATTCGCGGATCCTGATATGCGTCGTTTTTATGCTCCAATAGAAAATTTTGCCGCTGAAGGCGTTACGCTTGATGCGGGTGAGACTCGGCATTTGCGGGATGTGCTGCGGCTTGACGTAGGCGAAGATGTTTCGGTCTTCGATGGGAATGGACGTGAGTTTCAATGTGAGATCCGCGAGATAACGAAAAAAAACTCGTCATTGAACGTGATAAATGAGATCAAGCCTGCTTCTCCTGAATCTGAATTTGAGATAACGATCGCGGCCACTGTGCTAAACGGTGAAAAGTACGACATGATCGTTCAAAAAGCAGTTGAGTTGGGCGTTGTTACTCTTGTGCCGCTGCAAACTATCCGTTGTGATGTTAAAGCGAAAGATGCCGGAAAACGCCTCGACCGATGGCGCCGGATCGCTCTTGAGGCGACAAAACAAACCGGGCGAGCAAGGATAATGCAGATCGCTGAGCCAGTAACTTTTGATTTACTTATTGCGAACGCGAATGAGAAAATTGTATTGTTTTCGGAACGCGATGGCGAAAAATTCTCAACGATAAAGACGGGCAAAAAAATAACCGCCATCTTCGGACCGAAAGGCGGTTGGGATGATAGTGAATTGGAGAGCGCTCGTTCGCGAGGTATTACGATGATCACTCTTGGCAGCCGCATCCTGCGTGCAGAGACCGCTGCGATAGCGATAACGGCCATACTTCAACACAGATTTGGCGATCTTAATTGAGGCAAATTAAAAAGAGCTTCGCGGCCTATAGTAAGCCTGGCCGCGTTGTTTCATTTTGGCTCGTGTTCCGAGGGCATCAATGAAAGTGATCAACAGTTCTTTATCATTAAATTTGAAATTTGCTGTTCCCTTGGCATCGACATCCGGATCGTCAAAATTGATGACGAGATATTTGCTTTCAGTCGATTTCAACCCTGCAAGCCCGGCCCCGGGAAGCGGAAGCCGGCTAATGACATTTCCCGTTTGGGACATGTGTTCTTTTACATCAGGATAAATAACGAGCAGCGAGGCGTAGGGAATCGTGAATAATTCGCGATTATCTTCACGATAAAAAACCACGCGCTCATTTGTGTCGTCAAATTTGAAGTAACCCTTCTCCTTTCCTGTCGAACCAAAAATTCCACCGTCATAACGGGCCTTAAACGATTCGGGCAAAGCTTTAGACGGCTTCGCAGCAGTTTTATCAACCGGACGCGGCTGAGCGTACATCATCGCTGAAAAGCAGAATAAGGCAAAAATCGCAAATAATAGTTTTTTCATAACTGTCGAATTACCCATTCATATCGGACGTTATTATATAGACGTAATTTCGTGTTGTAAGGTTGTTATTTTCCCGCTGAAAAGTTTTTTTTACCCTCAACATATTGTGACAGTCTTGTTTCCGCTATTTTTACATATTCCTCAGAAATTTCTGATCCGATCCAACGGCGATCTAAAAGATGTGCGACTTTTGCGGTTGTTCCGCTGCCCATAAAACAGTCGTAAACAAGATCGCCAACGTTCGTCCATGTTCTGATCTGGTCTGCCACGAGTTGTTCAGGAAAAATTGCCGGGTGCTCAAAGGCGATCTTGTCCTTCGACGAGGACGTGCCGATATTATAGGCAAAGATATTGCTGACTTTCCTTTCGGTCTTGATCTGACGTCCAATATCTTCGGCAGGAACATTGCCTCTTCCTTTGCCTGTTATGCGAAATGCCGCTATCTTCTGTCCCGCCGATTTTGTCGGTTCCGTGATCGGATTGAAAATTGCGGGCTGGCCTTTACTGAAACAAAACATATACTCAAATGCCTGTCTGTAACGTTTGCCGCAGTCGCTTGGTATTGGATTATTTTTTACATACAACATTGTGTCGTGAACACGAAACCCCGCATCTTGAAACGTAAGAGCGTGTCGAAAACTCGTCAATGTTTCATTGCCATTGACAGTCCTGTCTCCGACGACCCAAATAACGACACCGCCGGATTTTGTTGTTCGGTAAAGGGCTGCGGCGATCTCTTCGACAGGGAAATGATAACCGTTGTAATCACGCAGATCGTCATACGGCGGGCTTGTAATGGTCATATCGATCAAGTCGCCAGGCATCCGGCGAAGAGTTTCAATACAATTTTCGTGATAGATCTTTCCGAATTCCATAATCAGAACGGCCATTTTTCTATGAATGCATCGAGAAATACTTTTTCCGGTTTTTGTGCCTCGCTTTCGAGAAATTCTCGGAATGTTTCTTGTTCGAGTTGGTAATCTTCTTCGCCGATCAAGCCGGAAAAATAAACAAGCCGCAGCCATACCAAATAGGTATTGAGCGTATCGATCTGATTGTATTCGACGATCTTTGTTATGTTGTGTTCAAGCCAAAGGTCCGTAACCTGATCGCCTTTGACATCGATCTTGCCGGGAAAGCCGCAGACTTTTGCAAATTCGTCGAGCCTAGGTGTCATTTCACCTGATGAAAACAGCCTCAAAAGATCGAGGTGTGTCTCATTATCCCAACGCGCAAAGTAATCGTTCGATTTATCCCATTTGTCTTGCGGACGGCGGCAAAATTCCGGGGCAGAGACTTCGTTGATCATGCCGCGTTGGATCAAAACTTGCAGATCAGAAGCCGACGAGTTGTAGCCCACAAGCTGCGGACGCCGTTTGCCGACAGCAGTGAGAAATCTCTCAATTATCTCCGCCTCAATAACGTCATCGCTCTCAAATGGAAGTTCGGGATAGGAGTTTAGCCGAAATTCCAGTGTCGGCATTCCGTCGCGATACACGCGGCGGCGCGAAAGGAACGCGATCGATACGACTCGCGAGAACATGTATTTTAAGAAAGGGCGCGGATTGGTTTCGGCATTATATTTTGGTGCATGTTCCCAAAGCCGCTGCATCGCATCGATCTCGGTGGTGTCGTCGGGGAGATCGAACAGCCGCTTTGCTCCGACAGCGTCAGGCACCCATTCGAGGTCGAAAAACAAGGCAAGTTCTGGAATCTGATTTTTTAGCATTTTGTGAGCGGTAACGGAAAATCAGAACGTATGTTGGCTTGACCCTAGATACTGATGACCATCGAAATTTTAGGATATATAAAAAGATACAAAAATACTAACCTCACACGTATTGTCGCATACCATACCGTCAATCGAGGGCCGATTTCGTATGATTTGTGCGGTGGTAATATTACATTTTGAAGCAAGAAAGTGTTGATACACTTATATTTAGCCTATGTGGCATAGTCCTTGCCATTTAACAAAGAGAAAATATAAATCTCATTGAGATCAGGGGGAAGGAATATGTTAAAGAAATACATTACGACATTTTTGATGGCTTTACTGATGGCAATAGGCGTACCGTTTGTATCTGAAACGGGGACAAGCGCCGTGACCGCTCAGATTCGAACTCACACTCGATACTATCGGGACAGACGGGGTCGTCTTGTAGCCGTAAGGCGGCCTGGATTTTATCGACGTCATAGAAAGCTGGTCAACATCGGTGCGGGAACCGCAGCGGGTGCGTTGGTTGGCGGTTTGATCGGTGGTAAGAAGGGCGCTTTGATCGGCGGTCTTGCAGGCGCCGGTACCGGAGCTTTGGTAACGCACAAACAGAAGTCGAAGCATTATACCCGGCGTTGGTATGTACGGCCTACTCCGCGTAATTATTAGCATGATATAGAACTAGACAAAGAGCCCCGAGCCGTCATTGAGCTTCGGGGCCTTTTTCTTTTAGCGAAAATATCTTTCTCTAGGAAAAAGTCCGCACGATTTACGTCAATCTGTGTCCGATATCGTTCCGCAAGATTTGTTCAATTTTAGTAAAGTCCATAAACATAAGTAAATTGTTGCAGAATGCATCCATGGCACATATGTTGCAAATAGATATACTAGCGAGGGTCATCCCTCGAAATTAAAAGGGAGACTTAAACAAAATGAAAAAGATTATTTCCACGATCGCGATGAGTATGTTGTTGGCAGCGGCAGTTCCTATGTTGTCGATTACAGTAAACGCACAGACGCGTTCATGCCAAATGAAGAGCCATTATAATAGGGACAGACACGACAACGGGCTTCATAAGGGTTGGTACAAGAACGGGAAGAATGGCCGTGGAGATCGCGAATATCGTAATGCGAACTACACGGAACGCTACGACGATAATGGATATTCCAGCTATGATGACGGCCGCCCGAACGTCTATCAACGCCACCGCAAGGCAATGAACATCGGTATCGGCACAGGTGCAGGAGCGATCCTCGGCGCGTTGATCGGCGGCAAGAAAGGCGCGTTGATCGGTGCCGCGGCCGGTGCGGGCGGCGGTTATATCGTCACCAAAGTTCAGAAGCCCCAAAATCATCGTCGATATTAATAGTCTCAATTAATAGAAAAAATGCCCCGGAATCTTTCATGATTACCGGGGCATTTCTTTGCTCTCGTTGCCGCCTCGTGTGAAATATTCTTACACAGCGTAGGTATTCGCTTCGATCAGAATATCGGCAATGCGCTGCCGCGCCGCGATCGTGTTGATAGGCGAGTTGTTTTTTGTAAATCGCTTCAGTGCAACGAGCATGGTTCGGCCTTCGTCGCCTTCGGCCATTGCGGCGATCGTGTTGCGGGCTTTCATATCGATCCGTTGGATAGCGTCGTTGCAATACACGGCCGCCATGTCAACATATCGAGCCGCAGCTTCTTCGCCATTTGCTTCGGCGAATTTCTTTGCTCGCAGAATGGCAGTTTCCATTTGATAAGCGTCCATTATGATGTCAGCGCAATTGAGCAATATCTCCTGCTGATCGGCAAGTGCCATCATGTATTTCTGAGCAGCGGTGCCGAGAACCATTAGAGCAATTTTCTTTGCATTTACTGCAAGTTTTGACTCAGCGGCCAGTAAGCCCGTATCTTCATCAAACGCCATCTGCGGATTTAATATCTCGTCCTGCAAAGCCATCGCCGCAGGAATGATGCCGAGCTTGCCCTTCATTGCCCGTTTCATCAACTGGCCGGGAATCAGCATTCGGTTGATCTCATTCGTGCCCTCATATATGCGGTTTATGCGCGAATCGCGATAGGCTTTTTCCGCAGGATAGTCAGCCGAGTAGCCATAACCGCCAAAGATCTGCACTAACTCGTCGACTACATAATCGAGAGCCTCGCTGCAGGCGACCTTGTTGATCGACGACTCGACCGCGTATTCCTCGATCGACTGCATCTTTTTCACAGTATCTGCTCCGTCGCCGATCAGCGAGTCGATCATACCGACCGTGCGGTAGGTGATCGATTCGGAAACCCATGTGCGGATAGCCATCTCGGCGAGTTTGTATTTGATCGCTCCGAATGACGAGATCTTTTTGCCAAACTGTTCGCGTTCATTGGCATAGCGGACCGCTTCGTGAATTGCGAGCTTTGCTCCACCTGTAACTGAGGCTCCGAGTTTGAATCGCCCAACATTTAGAATGTTGAATGCGATCTTCGCACCATCGCCGACGTTGCCGATGAGATTGGTTGCAGGGATCTTACAGTCCGACAAAATAAGCGGTGTCGTTGAAGAAGACTTGATACCCATCTTGTGTTCCTCATTACCCGGACGACAATTATCGCTGCGTTCGACAACAAAAGCTGAGAATTTGTCCTTTTCGCCGTCAACTTTTGCAAAGACGATAAACACGTCCGCGAAACTTCCGTTCGAGATGAACATTTTCTCGCCGTTGAGTGTGTATGTAGAGCCGTCATCACTCAATTTTGCATTTGTCTTTGCACCGAGAGCGTCCGAGCCCGAGCCGCCTTCTGTCAGACAATACGCCGTGACGACCTCGCCGGTAATGATCTTCGGTATCCAGGTTTGCTTTAATTCTTCGGAACCAAAATAGAGTATCGGCAAAAGCCCGATAGATGTTTGTGCACCGAATGTTGTCCCAAAGCCGCCAGCACGGCCCATCATTTCAGCGATCACAACGCCGCTTGTTTGATCGAGACCAAGGCCGCCGTATTCCTCAGGAATAGTTGCACCGAGAAGCCCGAGGTCACCGGCTTTTTTTACAAGATCGCGAGCTACTTCCCAAGCATGCTGCTCCATTGCCGGCAGTTGCGGATGCACTTCATTATCGACGAATTCCTTTGTCGTATCGCCGATCATGCGCTGTTCGTCAGTTAGATCCTCAGGCGTAAATACCTCGCCCGCTGTCGATTCAGCGATAAGAAATTCGCCGCCTTTCAAATATTCTCTTTCCATTTGTGTTTCCATCGATCTATTTACCACAGAGATCACAGAGGACACTGAGACAGAAAATTACTGTCATTCAAATTTGTGTCATCGTTGTTGATCTGTGGCCACTCCTTTCCAAAATTCTCTGTGCTCTTCGTGTTCTCTGTGGAGAAACTCTTAATCCAACCTTTCAAAGATCCCAGCGGCGCCCATGCCGCCGCCGACGCACATTGTGACCATGCCGTAACGTGCATTGCGTCGTTTTAGCTCCTGCAACAGTGTCGCAGTCAATTTTGCACCTGTGCATCCCAGTGGATGTCCGAGAGCGATCGCTCCTCCATTGACGTTCACTTTTGAAGGGTCCATTTCGAGCAGTTTCATTACTGAAAGTCCCTGAGCAGCAAAGGCCTCGTTCAACTCGATCACATCTATCTGATCGAGCGTCAGTCCTGCCATTTTCAAAGCCTTCGGTATCGCATAAACCGGCCCGATGCCCATCTCCTGGGGCAGACAGCCCGCGGTTGCAAACGAGACAAACCGCGCAAGCGGCGTCGCGCCGATCTCTTTTGCCTTGTCGGCGGACATCACGACAACTGCCGCGGCGCCGTCAGACATTTGGGACGAGTTTCCGGCCGTAACTGTTCCTTTCATATGAAAGGCTGGTTTGAGTTTTGCGAGACTCTCCATAGAAGTGTCGGTACGCGGGCCTTCATCCTGAGCGAAGACGATCTCTTTGCGGCGAACGCGGCCTTTTTCGTCAAATTCATCGACCAACACATTTACCGGAACGATCTCGTCTTTGAATTTACCTTCCGAGATCGCCGCGAGAGCTTTTTGATGCGAGGCAAGCGAAAATTCGTCAGCTTGTTCACGCGTGATCTCGTATTTGCGCACGAGATTCTCGGCTGTAAGGCCCATGTTGAGATAATAATCGGGATAGCTGTCAGCTATCGAAGGATTTGGCCGAAAAACATTGCCGCCCATCGGTATCATTGACATCGTTTCAAGCCCGCCCGCAACGATCACGTCTGCACCACCAGTCGCAATGCGATCAGCCGCAAGAGCGATCGTCTGCAAACCCGATGAGCAATATCGATTGACCGTCATCGCGCTCGTTTCAACAGGCAAACCGGCGGCGATCATTGCGGTTCGGGCAACATTCATCCCTTGCTCGGCTTCGGGAAATGCACAGCCGATGATCACGTCCTCGATCTGCATAGGATCGAGATTCGGAACGCGCTCGACCGCTTCTTTTATTGCCGCCGCACCAAGATCATCAGGCCGCGTGTTACGCAGCGTGCCCTTCGGTGCTTTACCAACAGCCGTTCGCGCGGCCGATACAATTACTGCTTCTTTCATATACTAATTTCAACTTCTTCGATCTTCATCACGGTATCCAAAATTTTTGGCTCAATCTCAACCAGAAAACCGCGCTTTCCGCCGTTGATATAGATCTTGTTCAGACAGAATATCGTCTTTTCAACATAAACGGACATCGGTGTTCGAGTGCCAAATGGCGATGTGCCGCCGACGAGATAGCCTGTCCATTTATTTGCCCGTTCGGGTGTCGCGGGCTCGACGGATTTCACGCCCAAATGACGGGCGAGATTTTTTGTCGAGACTTGCCGGTCGCCGTGCATCAGGACGATCAAAGGCTTTCGCTCGTTTGTTTCAAATACCAAAGTCTTCACTATCGCGTGTTCGTTTACGCCCAACTGCGTTGCCGATTCCGCTGTCCCACCTTTTTCGACGTAGTCATAAAGATGCGGTACAAAATCAACCTTTTTCTCTCTCAAAAATCTCACTGCAGAAGTTATCGGGTAATCCATTGCTAACTTAAGCCGCGTCTCCGGCACTTACGTAATTCTGCTTTCGGCAAACAAACCAGACGTAAATTCCGAGTAAGATATCGACGGTGCCACAAAATCCGGCCCAAAATACTGGAACGCCTTTGTCTTCAATAAAAAAGTACCGAACAAAATCAAACACGCCGTGCAATGCGATACCGCCGGCGACAATGACGCCGTTGTTCTTGTAGCCCACTACTGCAATGCTCGCAAAAAGAAAAGCAAAAATAAGTTCGATCAAGATCACAGAAACTCGTCCGTCGATCGCTCCAAATACGACATATAAAAAACCGATCACTATCAGTACGGTCGGATAGAACGAGCGGTCTTTTTCAAAACCCGAAGACCGAGCAAAACCCGCAAGCGCGACTGCTGTGAGAATTCCGACGAGATATTCCATACGACACTAAACTTCTCGATATCTAAAACACGTGACCAAATGGTCATTAACCATTCCGGTCGCCTGCATAAATGCATACATAATCGTCGATCCGACAAAATTGAATCCACGTTTTTTCAGATCTTTGCTGATCGCATCCGAGATGGCGGTAGTCGCCGGCACATCTCCGCCCTTTAGTTTATTGATGATCGGCTTTCGGCCGACAAAATCCCAAATGTATGTATCGAACGAGTCAAATTCCTCTTGCACTTTCAGAAATGCTTTGGCGTTAGATACAGCCGAAGCGATCTTCAAGCGGTTGCGGATGATGCCTTCGTTCGTAAGCAATTTCGCGCATTTTGCATCTGTATATCGAGCGACTTTGTTCACATCAAAATTATCAAACGCCCTGCGGTAAGCTTTGCGTTTTCTGAGGATCGTGTCCCAGCTAAGACCGGCTTGAGCGCCTTCGAGAATGAGAAACTCAAACAACACGCTGTCGTCATGCTGAGGCACGCCCCACTCGGTATCGTGGTAAGCAATATTCAATTCATTTGTCGCCCAGTGGCATCTTTTCATACGCTTCAGATCCGGCTACGGAGACCACAGAGGTCACTGAGAATATTTTAAAGGATCTCTGTGATCTCTGTGGCTAACATTTAATTCCTTAGCGGTTTTCCTGTTTTCAACATTGCTGCAATGCGTTCCTGCGTCTTTCGCTCGCCGCAGAGCGATACAAAAGCCTCGCGTTCGAGATCGAGAAGGTAACGCTCGCTGACCTGCGTTTTATGGTTGATCGTCCCGCCGCACATGACGTGGGCGAGTTTTTTGCCGATAAGCTGATCGTGATCTGAAATAAAGCCGCCTTGCTTCATCATGTGGAGTGCAAGTTTCATCGCAGACTCGGCTGCTTCGCCGAGCACGGTGATGTCCGTTCGTTCGACCGGTTGAACGTAACCCGAAGCATCGAGATTCAAAACTTCCTGTTTGGCATCCTGGATCAGGCGGTCGCCGTTCATCGACACCGCGTCGGAGTCCCGAAGAAATCCGAACGCACGGCCTTCGTGCGCAGACGTCGCAACTTTACCCATTCCGATGGTTTCAAAGATCTTTTTCATAAACGCCAGCGGATCCGCGTCGGGCGTCTTTGCCCAAGCGTCCATGGCACGCATCGTCATTTCTTTTGTGCCGCCGCCCGCTGGAATGACGCCGACACCGACCTCGACGAGACCAATGTATGTTTCCCCGGCCGCACGAACTTTGTTGCCGTGCATCGCGATCTCGCAGCCGCCGCCGAGTGTCAATCCATACGGAGCTGTCACGACAGGTTTTGCCGAATAGCGCAGCCGCATCACCGCTTTTTGCAGTGCGGCGACCATCATATTGATGTCGTCCC
>CAZGSC010000094.1:0-13114 GCA_964528325.1 uncultured Chloracidobacterium sp.
GTGCGAGTTCGAGTCTCGCCCTCGGCACCATTTTTTCGCAAAACCACGTATTCGACATTTCATTCCCGCTTCGTTATCCTTTTTTCTGTAAATGAAAAGCGAAATAAAGGAAATTTCACCAACACAAAAAGAGATACATTTGCAGATCGATGCTGAGGCTGTAAAGGCTTCGTACGGCAAGATCAGTAAGAAATATGCAGACCGGGCAAGCGTCCCGGGCTTTCGCAAAGGCTATGCGCCGCTTGATGTTGTTCGCCTGCGTTTTAAGGAAGAGATCAAGAGCGAAGTGCTGCAGGATGTAGTGCCGGCGGCAGTGACCGCGGCAATTCAGGAGCATGATCTTCAACCATTGACCGAGCCGCATCTACACCTCGACGATCATGGAACAGTCAAGGTTAACGGCTCAGTACCGCTTTCGCTGCATGTTCATGTAGAAGTCATGCCGCCGGTGCCGGAGCCGTCCTATAAAGGCATCGAGGCCATTCGCCGCGTAAAGCCGGTTGAAGATAGCGAGATCGAAGGCCTGATCACCGAACGCTTGCAAAAGGAAGCTGCACTTATTCCTGTCGAGGGTCGTAAATCAAAGGTAGGAGACACGGTCATCGTGGATATCGAGGGGACGTTTGAAGGTGATCCTACAGGTGAGCCGATAAAGGCGAATGATCTCGAAGTTGAGCTTGGCGGGGAGAATATCGAAAAATCGTTTACAGAAAACCTTATAGGCGTTAAACAAGACGACGAGAAGGAATTTGCCGTTGCATATCCTGAAGATTTTTCGTCCCAACCACTCGCCGGCAAAACCGTCCATTATAAGGCCAAGATCAAATCGGTTGGTAAGACCGAGATCCCAAAGCTTGATGACGCTTGGGCGACAAGCCTTGACGAAGGTTATAAATCACTTGCGGACCTGCGAAAACGGTTGCGGGCCGATCTGGAGAAAGTATCTGAGGCGGACGCGGACGCTCGCGTTCGAAACAGTGCGATCGCGAAGTTGATCGAGGATAATTTCTTCGAGATACCTAACGTCCTGATCGAAAATCAGGCACGCAACCTGCTCAATAATTTTGCTCAGGATATGCAGCAGCGCGGCATTGATCTCAATCAAGTCGACAAGCAGTTTATCGAGATGGCCTATGGCAACATGCGTCAGCAGGCCGAACGCGATGTGCGTGGAGCAATGCTGCTTGACAAGGTTGCTGAGATCGAAAAAGTCGAAATTGAGGACGTTGAGGTTGACGAAGAGATCGGGAAAATGGCGGCATATTACAAAGCTTCGCACGAAGAAATACGCGAATCGCTCGAAAAGCAGGGTGGAGGCGTAGATAATATTCGCAGTAACCTGAAGACCCGCAAGACTATCGAGGTTGTTATGGCAGCAGCGAAGATCTCCGAAGGCCCATGGGTTGATGAATCAGCTCCAGCCGCCGATGGTCCTGACATCAAGGCCGCAGATAAGAAAGAGAAGTCGAAGAAGCCTGCGGTTAAGAAAAAAGCTGCTAAAGCTAAGGAAGAGTAGACCGCTTTATTCACGGGATCGCAAGATAAGGATAATTGCTTGATTTTTGGAAATAAAGTTGTAAAATCTAACGTCGATGTGGCAATCGTCACATTTTCAATAACTTATCTTGATAAAATTCAAGCATTACCTAAACCGTTTTTGACATCAAAAGAGAGAATTCTATGGCACTAGTACCAATGGTTGTCGAGCAAACGTCACGAGGCGAACGAGCCTTTGACATTTACTCGCGTTTGCTCAAAGACAGTATTATTTTCATCGGCACTCCGATCGATGATCAGATCGCGAATCTGATCGTTGCACAACTTCTTTTTCTCGAAGCCGAAGATCCTGAACGCGACATCAATCTTTACATTAACAGCCCTGGCGGATCTATCACTGCGGGCATGGCCATTTATGACACAATGCAGTTCATCAAAAATGATGTGACGACGATTTGTGTTGGGCAATGCGCTTCTATGGGAGCATTGCTGCTCTGTGCCGGTGCACCTAAAAAACGATTTTCACTGCCGAATGCCAGGGTATTGATTCATCAGCCTTCCGGCGGTGCCTCTGGACAGGCAACAGATGTGAGGCTGATGGCGGAAGAGATTATTCGTATGCGAACTCTGACATCAAAGATAATTGCCCAACATAGCGGTCAGTCGTTCGAACAGGTTGAGATCGATGTCGAACGCGACCGCATTCTTACACCGTTACAAGCAAAGGAATATGGGTTGATCGATGAGGTCATTGAACATCGAGAGAAATAATTTATCGATTTGCGAGTGAAATTTTATGAGCCAATTTCATCGTCCGGAAGAATTGCTTACTTGTTCATTTTGCGGTAAATCGCAAAACGATGTGCGAAAACTGATCGCCGGTCCCGGCGTGTATGTTTGTAATGAGTGCATCGATATTTGTAACGAGATCATTAATGATGATGAACAGACTGCTTCGACAGCAGTGCGAACGAACTTACCGAAACCAGCTGAGATAAAGGGCTATCTGGACGAATATGTGATCGGTCAGGACGAATCGAAAAAACGTCTTTCTGTCGCGGTCTATCAGCATTACAAGCGTCTTGAACTTTCTAAGCGCCGCAGCGAGATCGAACTCCAAAAATCGAACATTCTGTTGATCGGGCCGACTGGAACAGGCAAGACGTTGCTTGCGCAGACGTTGGCCCGGCAATTGAGCGTGCCCTTCTGCATCGTTGATGCGACGAGTCTGACGGAAGCCGGTTATGTCGGCGAGGATGTTGAAAATATTCTACTTCGCCTTCTTCAGGCAGCCGGGGGAGATCTAGAAAAGGCGCAGACGGGCATTATTTACATTGACGAGATCGATAAGATTTGTCGTAAAGATGACAACCCGTCGATAACTCGCGACGTTTCCGGTGAAGGTGTACAGCAGGCACTATTGAAGATTCTGGAAGGCACTGTTGCAAATATTCCGGCAAGCGGCGGACGTAAGCACCCACAACAGGATTTTCAGCAGCTCGATACGACGAATATTCTCTTCATTTGCGGCGGAGCGTTTATAGGTCTTGAAAAGGTTGTCGAAAAACGTTTTCGTAATAAGTCGCTTGGCTTTCAGGCCGACGTTAAAACCAATAGACAGAGACACATCGAATCGATCGATAAGCTTGAGCCGGAAGATCTGATACATTACGGCCTGATCCCCGAGTTTGTTGGCCGTCTGCCCGTGATCGGGGTGCTGCGCGAGCTGGACGAGGCCGCTTTGATCACGATCCTTACGGAGCCCAAAAATTCACTAATTAAGCAATATCAAAAGAAATTTGAGTTTGATAATATTTCGCTAAAATTTACTGACGGAGCACTGGCGGCTATTGCGCAAGAAGCGCACAAACGCAAGGTCGGTGCCCGCGGGCTAATGATGATCCTTGAAGAGACGCTGCTCGAATCGATGTACCATCTGCCATCGGAAAAGAAAGTGAAAGAGATCGTTGTTACCAAGGAGATGATAGAACGAAAAGCTCCGGTTTTTGAGGTTGTGCCGCGAAGCGAGGAAGCAGCATAACTGAACTGTCCACTGGCAGCATTTTTTCTACATAATCGAAAAAGGCACGAACAGTTGAAATTCTGTTCGTGCCTTTTGTTTTGATCAAGCAAAACTATTTTGCCATTTCAGTTATGGTTCAATGACCGATGTGAACGGATGGGATTGTCTATCATATCGGTATACAAGCGGCGTCGAACTTGCCCCCAAGTTGATATACCAACTGCCAAGCGACTGGTAGAACACGACGGTATCAATTACGCCGTCGCCATTGAAGTCGCCCGGGTAGGTTACACCGTCATTATCGTCTACAAGCAGGAACTTCGTGCCAGTCGACGAGAAATCGTCACCTGAGCCAGAACCACCGCCGTCATCGCCGGCACCGCTGCCTCCCATATGACCGCCTCCGCCATGCGGGACGACAGCATTGAGCTGTCCGCGGATCTCTCCGTCGACATTAGCAGCCGTGGCTACTTGAACGTACCAAGAGCCTGCACGGAGCTGAGCAACCTGATCTGCGGTTACATCGAAGGTTTGGGTTGCATAATGAAGTGAATTAGCCGGTAGAGTCATCGTGAAAATGACAGGGCCATTTTCAGTGGGCAAAGCAGGGCCGTTGATGGTGATTGCCGTTGCCGGCCCCGAAAGATTCCTCGTTCCGATGTTAACGCGAATTTGGGTTTCCGCTGCATTTAAGCAAACAAATCCGATACCGAGTCCGTCCGTTGTAACGGGTGGAACTTCGTTAGCTCCTTTAAGACGAGCTGCGAATGCGCGAGCGGGTCCTGGTGTGCCAGTCGGCGACGGGAATGGTGTGTGCGACGGAGTCGGAAATGGTGTATGTGACGGTGTCGGGAACGGTGTAGGAGGCGTATCAGAAAACATTCCCGCTAGTACAACAACATCACTATTGGTTATGGAAATAGGCGTATCAGCCGTGATAACGGGAACCGTATCGCCGTGTGCCGTGTCAAGATGGAGTGCTCCGGCATGTCCATGCAACGTTATTGTGCCAACCACAGCCTGACTTGCTGCATTTCCGACATTAACGGTCAGTGCCGTATCGTCAGGCAGATTTACAAACGAAACAAAAACGTCGAGACTGCTATTGCTTCCTTCTTCTTCATATCGTCCTAATCCTCTGGGCGTAACATCGCCGATCGGGTCACCGGCAAGCGACGCGTAGAGATGAATTTCGGGAATCGGTGAGCCTGTCGGCGAAGGCGACGGAAATGGCGTATGTGATGGAGTCGGCCACGGTGTATGTGATGGTGTCGGCCACGGCGTGTGGGTCGATGTTGGTGACGGCGAAGGAGGTGCGTCAAATGCACCCGACAAATAAGTAGTGTTTCCCGCAGCCGGAGCGGCTCCAACTGTTAAAGTATCGCCAGCTACAACCATCGGAACTGTTCCGCCGTTTGCCGTATATAAGGCAAGGAATCCACGTCCCTCGTTGTCTAGCGTGATCATTCCGATCGGCGCGCCATTCAGGTTTACCTGAAGCTGGGTGCCGCTCGGCAAATTAATGTTCGAAACGGATACGACCAATTTTCTTGCTGGATCCGGTGTTCCTGTCGGCGCCACATAATAGCTTGCAAAACCTCGTGGAGTCGCTTCACCTATTGGGTCGCCTGTAAGGGATGCAACGAGAGTCGGCTGGGCGCCGTGCGCGTGCGTCGTCGTCGAAGCAAAATCAAATACAAAAGGCAGTGCTGCCCACAGCGCGACCGCCGCGCCAAGTAATATAACAAAGCGCGAAAGTCCGTTCTTCGTGCTTACAGAATTAATCTGAGACATCTATTTTTTCTCCTGAATTTAATTTAGTGCAAGCGTTCGGACTACATTCGGCTGTGTACACCTGCGTGCGGTAAAACTTTTTAATCAAAAGTGCCGAAAAAAAACTATTTGATACAGTATAGTGCCCAAAAGTCGAAAAAAAATACATTAATAGCGGAAAAAAGTTGAAAATAGAACAAAAAAATGCTGGTCAGGAACGTCAGGACGCAGAAAAGGGTAACAATGGAGCGAAAAATCAACTCAGGTTGGCGTCCCAAGATCAATCAGTGCCTTTCAATGCGACGAGAATTTCGTTCCAGAGTTCTTCTCGCCCGCTGCCGGTTTGTGCGGAATAGGACAGGATCTTCGTACTGTTTAGCTGCTTTTGGGCTGAGGTGAGAGACTTTCGAAGCTCATTGTGCGAAAGCTTGTCAGCCTTGGTCGCGACCACAACATGCGGCTTTTCGTAGTGAATCAGCCATTCATTCAACTGTATGTCGAGGGTTGTCGGTTTGTGACGTGCATCGATCAACTGAACACAAAGGGCCAAGTCTTCACGCTGTGCCAGATATTCTTCTGCCATTTTGCCCCAATCATCACGCATGGTTTTGGATACGCGGGCATAACCATAACCAGGCAGATCGGTGAAGTAGAATTTTTCATTGATCAGAAAGAAATTGATGCTTTGCGTGCGGCCCGGGGTGTTCGATGTTCGAGCCAAGCCTTTGCGGAGCAAAAGAGAGTTGATAAGCGAGGATTTCCCGACGTTTGAACGGCCTAAAAAGGAGATCTCCGGCCGATGGTCAGTGGGCCAGTGCCCTTTTTCGAAAGCACTCTTAACGAAATCGGCAGAGGTGATCTTCATTTAGTCAGAGGACCTGTTATTTAAGATCAGCCGATATCTCCTGCGAGCCGGCATCCGAGCTCCATATCTGTGGCGTTTCGATCTTGTCGACTGTAAGGTCGCCCTCGATCGCAAATTTTAGAACTTCATCGATCGTATCGACGAGATGGATAGTCAGATCGTCTCGGACCTCCTCAGGAATATCTACGAGATCCTTTTCATTCTCCTTTGAAAGTATCAATGTCTTCAGGCCGAACCGATGGGCTGCCAGTAATTTCTCCTTCACACCACCAATAGGCAATATCTTGCCGCGCAGAGTAATCTCACCTGTCATAGCAACATCATGCCGAGCCGCTTTTCGTGTCATCGCTGAAACCATTGCGGTTGCCATAGTAATGCCTGCACTCGGGCCGTCTTTCGGTATCGCTCCTTCAGGCACATGAATGTGAAGGTCGTATTCCTTAAAGATCGCTGGATCGATGCCTAGTTCATCAGCTCTGGTTCTTACGCAGGTCAAGGCTGCTTTTGCCGATTCCTGCATCACCTCGCCAAGCTTTCCGGTAAGAGTGACTTCACCCTTTCCTTTTACAAGTGTAGCTTCTATCTGCAGTACGTCGCCGCCAACCTCGGTCCATGCAAGGCCGTTGACAAGGCCGATCTCGCTTTTGCGGGCTATGTCCTGCTTGCGAAAACGAATGGTGCCAAGCAATTCCTTCACCTTATCGGCGTCTATGACAACGCGAAAATCAGCCTTGTCTTCAGTTGTTACAAACTTACGGGCGATTTTTCGCAGGCATGAACCTATTTCACGTTCGAGATTGCGAACGCCAGCTTCACGCGTATAATGACGAATGATCTCCAGAATTCCTTCGTCGGTAAAGACAACGCTGGCGGCGTCTATGCCAGTGTTTTCGCATTGCTTACCGATCAGATGCTGTTTAGCTATCTCGATCTTTTCGCGTTCTGTATAGCCCGATAGACTTAAGATCTCAAGCCTGTCCTGCAATGCCGGCGGGATCGTGTGGAGCACATTTGCAGTCGCAATGAAGAAAACATGCGACAGGTCGTAATCGACATCCAAATAGTGGTCTCGAAACGTACTGTTCTGTTCGGGATCGAGTACTTCTAACAATGCCGCGCTTGGATCTCCTCGATAATCGCGTCCGAGTTTGTCCACTTCATCGAGCAGAATAACAGGGTTGGTCGTCCCGGCGCGTTTCATAAGTTGAATTATTTGCCCCGGCATCGAACCGATATAGGTTCTGCGATGTCCGCGAATTTCCGCTTCGTCATGTACGCCTCCCAACGCAAGACGGACGAATTTGCGTCCTGTTGCATTGGCGATCGACTTGCCAAGGGATGTTTTGCCTACGCCGGGAGCACCTGCAAAACACAATATCGTCCCTTTTGGATTCTTAACAAGCTGGCGAACGGCGAGGAATTCCAGTATGCGTTCCTTTATCTTTTCAAGGCCGTAATGATCCTCGTTTAAAGTCCTTTCTGCCTCCGCAAGGTCCTCTATCTCTTCTGATCTTGCTGTCCATGGCACGTTTATCAACCAATCCAGATATGTCCGTGCGACGGTTCCTTCAGCCGACATGGGTGGCATTGCTTCGAGCCGGGCAAATTCCTGCATTGCCTTCTCGGTCGCTTCCTCGGTCATGCAGGCGTTCATGATCTTGGTTTTTAGATCGTCAAGCTCGGCCTTTTCGTCCTTTCGTCCAAGTTCTTTGTGAATCGCCTTGATCTGCTCATTGAGATAGTATTCGCGCTGATGTTTGTCCATTTGCTTTTTTGTTCGCGAATGGATATTGCGGTCCATTTGTTTCTTTTCTATCTCGGCCTCAAGGATATTGATCAGCATCTGTAAACGTCCGGCCACGGACGTAGTTTCGAGAAGCTCCTGTTTTTCCTGAACGTCGATGCGCAGATGCGACGACATCGAATCCGCGATCTGGGCAGCTGAAACTCCGCGTAAACTGGCATGCAGAGCGTCCGAATAGGCATCGGGCGAAACTCGTAAGAACTGCTCGACAAGTGTGTGGATCTTCTGCAGCAGGCCGTCCGTACGATAGCCGGATTCGTCAGTCGAAACCAATCGCTTGACGTGAGCAAAGAACATTCCGTCCGCATCATGCTCGACACGTACCGCGCGTCCGCGCTCGCGTCCTTCGACGACAACCTTTATCTGACCGTTGTCCTGACGCTGAGCCTGTAATATCCTTCCGAGCGTGCCAGTTGCGTAGATCTGTTCCGCAGTCGGCTCGTCGACTGTCGCGTCATGCTGAGTTGCAAGAAATATCTGACGCTCGCCCGCCATCGCTTGTTCAAGCGCCGCGACTGATGATGGCCGCCCGATCTTGAACGCAACCTTTGTAAAAGGAAAAATAACGACGTCACGGATGGGAACCATCGGAAAACGCTCGATGTCTGTAGGCATTTGGTCTGTAAATTCTTGCATACTACCTGGTAAATCTCTTTTTTGGAAAAGGCTTTGTCAGCTTTGAAAAAAATGGATGTGATTCTATTTACGCAAAATCGAAAAACAAAAGCAACACGAATTTTTGCCTGAGCCACATTCTAATTAGCCTGTGCTGTTTCTATAAAGGCACATTGCGGCGTAGATTTTACTTTTTTGTGGTATCGAAACGCCGTAAAAGATAATAAATTGGCAGTGTCTTTGTACGGTGTCATAAATACATTTTTATCCGGAAACACCATAATTCCGTGAAGAAAGTGATGGATTTTAGAGAAAGATGAAGAAATATGTGTAAATTTGCAGCTGGAAAATGAACTGGTCCTGATCGAGAGTGGCCACTGAACTGCGAGCAATTTCAGGACGATTGCGATTGTTGTCCGGAGCAACCTGCTTTGCCCTCGGACTAGTTTATGATACAGTTTTGCGATGAAATCATAGCCACGATGAACCCTGTAGTAATCGTCCAGGTTAGAAGCAGCGTTGCCGGCAGTGAGCAGATACGTGAACTGCGCGGTATAGTCGAGAATGAGCAAGCGGCTATAGGTGTGCTCGTCACGTCGAATCCACCCACTAAACCAATGCTGGACGAAGCCACGTCCGCCGGATCATACCACTCGGACGAATTGAATCGTGATTATCCAAGGATCCAGATCTTAAGTGCCAAAGATCTTCTTGACGGGAAGAAAATAATCCAACCCCCCGGAACAAAGATAATTGAAGTCTGAATGGAACGACGCGAGCGTTTCACGGTCGGAAATCATCGCTTTAGCCTAATTTCCCATGTTTCGTGAGACGGCATGAAGAAAAAATCGATTTTTTGGTTGATTTTTGGTATCGAATATTGTAATAATTGATTTTCCCGAATAATATCAGGGTTTTGCGAAAGAGCTTTGTGGCTTAATTCACAGGCAATACTACATACAATCCATACGATTTTCTCCGTCCTTTTAGTTTTTATTCCTTGTTCGTTTATACGTTAATGCGCGGGAAAATTGTAATAATCGCTGGAACTATTAAAGACAGTTCTTTGATCCTCAATTTTATTTGACTGACATGGCAACAAAAACCACATCAACCCGTAAGACGCGAGCAACGAAAGCCGCAGACGACGATTCAACTACGCCAATGAGTGAAGAAACCGAGCCAAAAAGTGACGAGATAGTTGAGAGCAAAACGCCGCCCTCAAATGGAAGATCTGACGAGACATCCCTCAATCTTGCCGGATTGAAGGATATGTCGATCAGCGAATTGACCCACATCGCCAAGGAAATGGGCATTGAGGGAGCGACCGGTCTTAGAAAGCAGGAATTGATCTTTAAGCTTCTTGCCGCACAGACCGAAAAAAGCGGCCTCATATTTTCAGAGGGTGTACTAGAAACGCTACCTGACGGATTTGGTTTTCTAAGGGCACCCGAATACAACTATCTGCCCGGCCCTGATGACATTTATGTAAGCCCGTCGCAGATTCGCAAATTTGATCTTCGCACCGGTGATACAGTTTCAGGACAGATCCGTCCGCCGAAGGAAGGCGAGCGTTATTTTGCTCTCATCAAGGTTGAGGCGATCAATTTTGAAGCTCCTGAGCAATCTCGCGAAAAGATATTTTTCGATAATTTGACACCACTCTATCCTGACGAACAGCTCAAGATGGAGATCGAAACCGACCCGGACAAAGTTTCGGCCCGCGTCATCGACCTGGTTACACCCATCGGTAAAGGCCAGCGTGCTTTGATCGTTGCTCCGCCGCGAACCGGTAAGACGATGCTCTTGCAGACGATCGCCAATTCGGTTACGGAAAATCACCCCGAAGTTACGCTCATCGTTCTGCTGATAGATGAGCGACCGGAGGAAGTTACGGATATGCAGCGGAGTGTCAGGGGCGAAGTTATCAGTTCGACGTTTGATGAGCCGCCTACGCGTCACGTTCAGGTCGCCGACATGGTGATCGAAAAGGCCAAACGTTTGGTCGAACACAAACGTGATGTTGTCATTTTGCTCGATTCTATTACGCGTCTGGCAAGAGCCCATAACGCAGTCGTTCCGCCGTCGGGCAAGATCCTTTCAGGTGGTATCGATTCCAACGCATTGCAGCGGCCGAAGCGATTTTTCGGAGCCGCGCGCAACATCGAAGAAGGAGGTAGCCTCACGATCATCGCTACCGCATTGATCGACACAGGTTCGCGAATGGACGATGTTATTTTTGAGGAGTTCAAGGGGACTGGTAACTCGGAAATCCATCTAGACCGCAAACTTTCGGACAAGCGGCTCTTTCCGGCGATCGATCTACAGCGTTCCGGTACTCGAAAGGAAGAACTGCTAATCGACAAAGAAAACCTAAATCGTATTTGGGTCATGCGGCGCGTACTCAATCCGCTGTCACCCGTCGAGCAGATGGAAGTCGTGCTTGAACGTCTTTCGAAGACCAAGACGAATGCTGAGTTTTTGGCATCGATGCAGACGTAGATAGAATTGAGAATGGGAAATTGAAAATGGAGAATTAAAAGCAATAACTGCTTTGGTTCTCCATTTTCCATTTTCCATTTTCCTTTTTCCTTTATGAGAGTAGCCGTAATTTCTGCCGAGGCAGTTCCTTACTCTAAGACTGGCGGACTGGGTGACGTTGCCGGTGCGTTGCCAAAGGCGTTGAAGCAGATCGGAGTAGATTCACTACTTATCACGCCTTGCTATTGGCAGACCAAAGGCGAATTCCTTTGGCATACGGCAATTGACGATCTCTGGGTAACATGGCGCGGGCGGCCCTATCACGCAAAAGCATTTTATAGCGAAGCGAATGGTTCGCCGACTTTCTTAATTGACGCTCCGTCGTTGTTTCATCGCGATTCGATCTATGGCTATACGGAAGATTACGAGCGGTTCGCTTTCTTTAATCATGCAGCGCTCGCCTTATTGGAGCGGATCGGTAGAGCACCCGATATCGTTCATTTGAACGACTGGCATTGCGGCTTTGCGGCTGTCGAAATTGCTTCGCGTCGTCGTTATGAGCAGTATTGGCGGGGATCGAGAACTGTGTTTTCGATCCACAATATGGCCTATCAGGGCGGCTTTGGACTGGGCGAATTACCGGCTCTAGGCTTTACTTCAACCTTTGCGATAAATAGTTTTAGTTTCAATGGTTACGCTTCGGCAATGAAGGCAGGACTTGAGGTGTCTGACACGATTTCCTCCGTCTCTAAGCGTTACGGTCACGAGATTCAAACAAGTGAATTTGGCTACGGGTTGGATTGGTTAACACGCCAGAGGGCGGACCGTTTGATCGGTATAACGAATGGTGTCGATTATGAAGTTTGGAACCCGGAAACTGATCCAGAATTGCCCGCACACTTCTCAATAGGCGACATGGCTGGCAAACGGGAATGTAAACGTGTACTTCTAGAACAATTTCAGTTGCCTATCGAACTTACCCGTCCAATTTATGCCAGCGTCACGCGTCTTACATCTCAGAAAGGTGTTGAGCTAATAAGGCAGGGAGCAGCAGATATTCTGGCGTCGGGGGGATTTTTTATTGCGCTTGGTTCGGGCGAAAAAGATTCGGAACAATTTCTACAAAGTTTGCGGGACTATGCGCCTTCGCGCGTGGGCGTCTATATCGGTTATAATGAAAGTTTGGCACATTTGATCGAAGCGGGCGCGGACATGTTCCTTATGCCGTCGAAGTTTGAGCCTTGCGGATTAAACCAAATGTATTCGTTGAGATACGGGACTGTGCCGATAGTTCGCGCAGTCGGAGGCTTGGATGACACTGTGCAGAATTTTGATGCAGTGAGCGGCACTGGGAACGGATTTAAATTCACTGAGTATCGCGCAGATAAGCTGCTCGAAAAAATATACGAAGCTCGCTTTGCTTACGAAGACAAAACAACTTGGGGAAAGATCCAACGTAATGGAATGTCGGTTGATAACTCTTGGGAAAACGCAGCGAGAAATTATGTCGAGCTATATGATTGGACACTTCGCGATTGAGAATAACGGATGATAATTGTAATAATCGGCGCCCAGTGGGGCGATGAAGGAAAGGGAAAGGTCGTCGACCTGCTTGCGGATCGGTTTGACATTGTGTCGCGTTACCAAGGCGGACACAATGCCGGGCACAGTGTTTATGTTGGCGATAAAGCGTTTGTTTTAAGGCTTTTGCCGTCGGGCATCATTCACGAAGATAAGACCTGTGTGCTCGGCAACGGTATGGTCATTGACCCGAAGGCCTTTTTCGAAGAAGTCGATCAGATCCAGGAAAAGGGAATTTCGGTATCGCCTGAACGGCTCAAGGTTTCGAGCCGCGCTCACCTGATAATGCCATATCACCGTGCACTCGATCATACGTCGGAAGAGCGCCTTGGTAATGAAAAGATAGGGACGACTCTTCGCGGCATCGGCCCGGCTTATGAAGACAAGGCCGGCCGCCGCGGCATTCGTGTTTCCGATGCTTTGTCGCCGGAACTGCTCAAACTTCGCATCGAACGAAATCTCGAGGAAGCGAATC
>CAZGSC010000095.1:0-13104 GCA_964528325.1 uncultured Chloracidobacterium sp.
CAAGTACTGCATCGATAGCGACGATCTCAGGAACATCGTAACTGTGATTTGCGGTGATAAAGTTCCGTAGTTCTTCCCATTTTTCGGGAAGGGTTTTGATGAGCAGCAGATGTTCGGTTTCTTTTTGTACGTTGCCTTCCCAGATGTAGATGGATTTCATCTGCGGTAGTATCTGTACGCAGGCGGCAAGACGAGATTCTACTATTGCCTCGGCGAGTGCCTCGGCCTCGTCCATGCTTAAAACCGTAAGCAAAACTAATTGCATAGGTTAGTAATAAGTTATTGTGCGAGTTGTTACTCGTGTCATCTTTGTCTTTTCGTTGATCTCACGCAACTCTTCCGGAGAAGCAGTTTTTCCTTCAGCTTTCATCATTGTCTGTAAAAGACTTTCACTAATACTATCCTTCTCTTCATCAGTCGTGGTCAATCTGATCCAATTTCCGACTAGGTCATATTCATATTTAAAATCGTAGATGGTTGTGCTCCATTTTGATCTCATCGTTTGTTTTGCCTGATTGCCTCTCTGATCATAAATATACGTCCAGCTTTTCTTTTCTTTGCCATCTGATTCGAATACAGATTTAGTAGAAGGACGCCCATTTTCATCATAGGTATAGGTCAAACGATGAGCTCCCAGACACGGCCCTACCACGGCGTATCCCTTTTCGCCGTTGCTGAGGAAAAATGCTGCTTCTAAAAGTTTGTGATTTGAATCAAATTTGAATACCGTTTTAGCACGAGCGACAGTTGGGTCAGAATATACTTCTTCCTGAAGGTCTCCCTTGGCATCGTAGTAATTTACAGTCTTTAGACGTAAGACTCCTTTTCCGTCATAGGTTGATTTTTGCGTCAACTTTCCATGTGAATAAGAGTAAGCAACTCGCTCCTGAACAGCTCCTTTAGGATTTAAGAAAATGGTTTCCTGCAACAGTCCTGAAGTGTCAAACTTCTGTGTTTGCTTACCCATTAATTCTCCGTAATCACTGACCATTATTCGCTCAATCTCATTTCCCTGCTTGTCGTAGGTCACGGTGTCGCCGGTATCGAACTTGCGATCTTTTTCGTTGTCTTTCTTATAGTCCGTCATCCCCATGTAGCTATAAGACCTTTCCTGCACCGTTTTCACAACACCTGAGAGATTTGCACGTTCACGGTCGCGCTTAGTCTGAGCGATGGCAATGCCTGCGGAAAGACACAATGAGATTAATGCCAGAGTTGTTCTGCGAATGACTGACAATTTCATTTCTTCTCCATCAGTTTTTGATATTGTCCTGTTTCAACCCATTCTAGTATCTCGGCGACGCGCCAGATCGGGAATGGGTGTGAGAGGCCGGAGTTCATTACATCTGCCCAGAAGCGGTCGAGGCGGCTGGCGTCGTAGTTCTTTTTGAATTCGCGTCCCTGTTCGAGGAAAAGCTCGTAATCGATCTTTGAGGCAAATGTGCCGCCGGCGAGTTTCATCATTGTCCGGCCTACGACGTGCTCATCCTGTGTAACGAGCAATGCCGCGCGGTCACAGCTCAATTCCGCACGCCGTGCCCAAGCGAGAAGCGCGCTGGCGATGCCCATTGAAATAATGAGCTTGATGATCTCGGACCCCGGAAGCAGGCGTGCGGCAGAAACATTGATAAGAGCCTCCATCAGCCGTGCCGCAGTCAGGTAAAGGACGTGTTCCGCGTGAATATGCCCGACTTCATGAGCAATGACAGCTAGAGTTTCTTCATCACTAAGCCGCTCGATCAATGCCGAGTGCAAAACGATGATCGGCTTTTCAACACCGCCGGTGAAAGCGTTGACCTGCGGATTTTGCTGAACAAACATATCAGGCATCTCAACGCCGAGCGTTTCACAGGCGATCTGTAATTTAGCATGAAGATCGGGACATTGTTTTGGAGTAACTTGCACGGCCGATGCCATGAACGAAACACGAATGGCCGATTCGCCCGTCCAGGCGAGCAGTTTCTTCAGCGCCGAATCGACGCCGGGAATTGCCTTAAGAGCCGCCAGTGCTTTACTGTCAGCCTCGTGAACGTAATCATGCTTGTTAAGCTCGGCAAATTTTTTATGCGGCTCGTTTGAGAGCGGCAGCTTACAGCGGCCGCAATTGGCGTCGTTATTTACATAATCGGCCTTGACCGCGTTCTTCTGGCCGCAATAGCGACATTTCACGGACAAGCTTTTTGTTAATGCATCTGACGGTTCGGGTGAATCGGGTTTTTTCGGCATAAATAAAGTCTAACGTATTTCCAACATCTTAGAGAACGAAATGCCGCAAATAAAGTTGCAGAAGCCCACAAAGTAAGGGCGTTCATGGGAAAGAGCGGGCGGCTTTACTTTGTGCGGGCTTCTGCATAGAAGAGCCTGACGACCGTTTCGATGTGATGCGTTTGAGGAAACATGTCGAGGGCCGTGATCCTTTCGATGACATAACCTGCATCGATCAAAATTCTAAGATCTCGGGCAAGGATCGACGGTTCACACGAAACATAAGATATTTGAGCGGGCTTTAGGGCGGCGATCGCGCTGATCACTTCTTTTTTTGCGCCCGAGCGAGGTGGGTCGATCAGAATAAAGTCGATCGCGGCCGTTTTATTTTCCATTAAAAACCGGCTAACGTCTTTTGCGACGATCTTTGCATTGCTAAGGCCGGTGTTGGCCACATTCATTTTGGCGAAATTGACCGAGGCCCCATTTTCCTCGACAGCGATCACTGTGGCAAACTGCCTCGCCAGGGGCAATGTGAACAGTCCAACGCCGCAATACAGATCAAACGCCATTTCGCCTCTTGCTTCACCGACCGCTTCGACGATCAAGTCATTTACCAAAAATTTGTTTGCCTGAAAAAACGTCTCTGCCGAATAGATATATTGATCATCATTTGCAAAGTACGCAAGCTCGGTTACAGGCTCGATCATTTCGGTGGAAAAAACAGAAACTTTGCCATCTTCGCCAACGGCCGTCTCGATCTCAGCCTGTTCGTCCCAGAGCATTTCCCATTGAGTTGCCTGGCGTAAATTCTCAAATGTCACATTGAGTTCAGGTGTCAGAATGGGACATGAATCGATGTCGATGACTGCATGAGAATCACGAGCAAAGTATCCGATGGCCCTTTTGTCGCGGTCGACGTGCCAGCGTGCACGCGAACGATAAACGAACTGCTGTGGGCTGGATATGACATTTATCTCACCGTCGTACTCGATCTTTGCAATGCGATGCAGGCAGTCACGAATAATGTCGACTTTTGCCTCAAGCTGCGCGGCATAGTTTAGTTGCTGAAAATCGCATCCTCCGCATTTACCGAAATATTGGCAGGGCGGTGTGATGCGCTGCTCACCAGCTGCGACAACATCAACGATATCGGCAAAGGCTGTGCGCTTTTTGATCTCGCGGATGCGAACGTTCAAGAGATCGCCTGGTGTGCTAAGCGGCACAAAAACGGTCAGGCCGTCAGCAAAGGCAAGCCCAAGCCCGCGCGGAACGATCTTTTCGATCCGAACCTCGATAATGTCACCGGTAGTGTAATGTGTATTCACAAATAAAATAATCCTAGGCGCGGTATGCCGGCCTCTTCGCGAAGGCGTTTCAAAAGCAGCAATTCAAAAGTGTTTTTGTAAACACCGGCTTCCATTTCTGCTTTATAGCCCCGAAGTTGTCCGGCGACTTCCTTTTCCAACACTTTAAGATGCGAAGGTTCCCAATTCGTTAGCAGTGCACGGTCAAGAAGTTTCTCAATGTCGCTGAGCGTCTTATCGACGGTTTCGAAATTACTGGTAATATTGGCAGTCAATTCTTCGAGACGCGTGACTGCTCGTGCAATTTCTTCATCCAATCCATCTATCGAAATATCTTTCAAAATAGTGATCGATGAATCTATGTGAGCAGCAACAGCCTCGGTCGAGAACGCCGAACTTCCCGCCTCGTCTGCATTTTCTGCTGATTTTCCCGTTTGCGATGTTAGCCATTCGTTGTATTGAACTTCGATCTCCTCACGACAGTAAAAAAGGCTTTTTATCGTACGTGTCCGCATGGTTACCGGTTGTTTATCATACACGTCAAACACCGATTCGATAGACCGGAGCACGATATGCAGTGGAATTCCCCTATCCTGCCACACTTCGATCATAGCCCAGTCAAGCGGGCTCAAAAACAAGTGTTTTCCACGCCGTCGAACGAACGTATCCTCGATCTCAGTAAAATAGTTGAAATAGTTCACGGCTAGTGAAATGCTAGTGTAGGCGTCGGTAATAGTCAAAAACCATATCTTTCAACGAAAATAAGCGCGGTCATAGACGACCGCGCTTCCGACTGAAAGGATATTAAATATAATAAGGATTTTTAGATTACGGACGGGTAACTGAGTCGAATTGTGATGCAAATTTGAATCGGAAGAGAAACAACGAATGAGAGGGTCCGACTCCTTCTCATTCGTTGTTAACAAAAAACGCTTAAAAAACTTAAGCCAATTTCGATGTCCGAAAACCGGGGGACAATGTCGTGTGGCCAAGACGCGCCCTTTGTTCAGTGTCTATCCTAACTAGACTTTGTAAAGGATTTATGTTTAAACAAAGAGAATTGTTAAGAGTATGTAAAGTTCGCCGAATAGTGAAATTTTTGCGTTAAACTATGCGGGCGCGTGGGAGAGATAGAGACACAATTGCACATACTGATCATCGACGATGACGTAAAACTCTGCCGTCTGATTGGCGAATACCTGGCTCCATTCGGTTTTGAGGTCAATGCAGTTCACACGGGAACAGATGGCGTTACAGCTGTGAGCGACGGTAATTTTGACGCCGTAATTCTCGACGTAATGCTGCCCGGTATAGACGGATTTGACGTGCTTCGTCAGATCCGAAGCATATCCGAAGTGCCAGTGCTGATGCTCACGGCTCTCGGCGACGAAGCTGATCGCATTGTCGGTCTCGAGATCGGAGCCGATGACTATCTCCCGAAAACGTTTTCAACGCGCGAGCTTCTCGCTCGGCTTCGAGCGGTTACACGACGCGCGAAAAACACTGTTCACAAATCCGACAATGGAGATGAAATAAGCGTCGGGGACATTTCACTAAATATTGCGGCCAGAACTGCGAACTGTGATGGAAGGCCGTTGGATCTAACAGCACTCGAGTTCGACCTGCTCCATTGTCTCGTTCGTTCTGCAGGACGTGTACTTAACCGCGACCAAATACTCGACGAAACAGCTGGCCGCGAATATGACGTTTTCGACCGGTCGATCGACGTCCACATTTCATCACTTAGGCGCAAACTTGGTGACGATTTCAAGAACCCTCGGTATATACGGACGCTGCGCTCCGTAGGTTATATGTTCGTCGCCGACACAGACGAAGAGGTTGAATGTTAGGTGTTAGATTTTCCTTATTCTCCCGCATCATGATCTGGTTCTTTCTGAACCTATTACTGCTCGGAGTTATTTTCCTTCTGGTCTTTGGGTTGAATATTGGTTTCGACCGCCAATCGCCACTTTACGGTGGAACTGCAAATCGCATCGAAACATTGTCGCGGCTGATCGAAAGCGAAACTGACGAGCGGCCGCGTGAAAATCGAGACGCGATCCTGCAGCGCTATTCGGAAGCTTATAAGGTCGACTTTTATCTCTTCGATTACAAAGGGAATCAACTCGGGGGAAAACCAGTTACTTTACCGGAAAGTGTATATCAGGAAATTACTGCCTTTGAGGGCTTCGGCCCACGGCCCGGCAATTCAAACAATAGCAATGTGCAGCGACGCGGACCCGGAGGGCTTGGGCCGCCCGGACCGCCGCCTTCTGTTTCATTCAAAACATCAGATCCAACGGCCTACTGGGTAGTTAATAGGATTATGACTTTTAATAAAGGCGAGGACGAGCCTATCCGGTCTAGGATCATCGTCCGCTCCGACTCCTTTAACGGAAATGGGCTATTTTTCGATCCGTGGCCGTGGGTGATTATTGCCGGGATCATAGTTGGAGTGTCGTTACTTTTCTGGCTTCCTTTTGTCAGAAATATCACAAATTCGATCAGGCAGATGATGGGGGCGGCCGAAAAGATCGCCTGCGAAGATTTCTCGGCACGAGTTGAAACGCACAGGACCGACGAACTCGGCGGTCTTGGATCTTCCATTAATGATCTGGCCGAGCGGCTGTCAGGATTTGTAAACGGCCAAAAAAGATTCCTTGGCGATATTTCACATGAGCTGAATTCCCCGCTCGCCCGAATGCAGTTCGCTTTGTCAATTCTTGAGGAGCGTGTACGTACTGAGAATCAGCCCCACGTTGCCGACGTAAAGGAAGAGGTCGAGCTGATGTCAAAACTCGTCGGCGAATTGCTAAGCTATTCAAAATCCGGCATTCAAGGTGCCGCAGTCAAACTCGAGCCCATAGCATTACGTCCGCTCATTGAAAGTGTCGTAGAACGCGAAGCGGCTTCCCAAGGACCGGCTGTCGAGATCGCAATTAAGAATGGAATTGCCGCCGAAGGACAATCCGAACTTCTCTTCCGTGCCATCGCCAATGTGGTGCGTAACTGTCTGGATTATGCAGGCGAGAATGGCAAGGTATTTGTTTCGGCAAAAGAAAACGGGAATCACGTTATCCTCTCGGTCGGTGATAACGGGCCCGGCGTGCCGGACGAAATGTTAGAAAAGATCTTCGATCCGCTTTTTCGCGTTCAGGATGATCGTTCGCGCGAAACCGGCGGAACCGGCCTCGGCCTCGCGATCGTAAAAACATGTGTCGAAGCTTGTGGCGGTCACGTTGAGGCACATAATCTTTCTCCTCACGGGCTTTCAGTTGTTATTACGCTCAACAAGGCGAGCTTGTCTTAGCCATGATGCCGAATGAAAGCCCTCCTGTGGTAATCTATCTTCGCTATGGCAGAGCGGCGCGAGAAATTTAAGACCTCTTCGGGCATTGAGCTTCCTAACGACTTCAATCCTGACAATACTACACCCGTAAATTATGCCGAAGACCTCGGCGAACCCGGCAATTTTCCTTATACTCGCGGCATCAGGCGAAACGTCTATCGCGGCAAGCTCTGGACAATGAGGCAGTATGCTGGTTTCGCCACCGCGGAAGAATCCAATGCACGCTATAAATATCTTCTGTCACAGGGCACGACCGGCTTGAGTGTGGCATTCGATCTGCCAACGCAGATCGGGCTTGATTCGGATGATCCGCTTGCGGCAGGGGAGGTTGGCAAGGTCGGAGTCGCGATCGACAGTCTCGACGATATGATGACGCTGTTCGATGGCATTCCGCTTGATGCAGTTTCAACCTCGATGACAATAAATGCGACGGCGTCGACTCTGCTTTGTCTCTATCTTGCCGTCGCACGCAGGCAAGGCGTCGGATTTGATAAGGTCAACGGAACGATCCAGAATGACATTCTTAAGGAATATATCGCCCGCGGTACTTATATCTATCCGCCAAAACCTTCACTGCGTCTGATCACAGACACGTTCGCATATTGCGCCGCCGAGGTGCCTAATTGGAACACGATCTCGATCTCGGGCTATCATATTCGCGAAGCCGGTTCGACGGCCGCCCAGGAAATTGCATTCACGCTCGCCGATGGCATCTGTTATGTGCAGGCCGCGATCGATGTCGGCCTCGAAGCGGACAAGTTTGCACCGCGACTGTCGTTCTTCTTTAATTCACACAACAACCTGCTCGAAGAGATCGCCAAATTCCGCGCCGCTCGCCGCCTTTGGGCGAGGATAATGAAGGACCGCTTTGGAGCAACGGATCCGCGATCACTAACGCTGCGTTTTCATACACAAACGGCCGGTTCGACGCTCACTGCTCAGCAGCCCGAGGTCAATGTCGTTCGCACGACGATCCAGGCGCTGGCTGCCGTTTTCGGCGGCACGCAGAGTTTGCACACAAATTCAATGGACGAAGCTTTGGGATTGCCGACGGAAAACGCGGCTCGCATTGCACTTCGCACGCAGCAGGTGATCGCACATGAATCAGGCGTCGCTGATACTGTCGATCCACTTGCCGGAAGCTATGCTGTTGAGGAATTGACCAATAAGCTTGAACGCCTAGCCGTCGAATATATTGAAAAGATCGACGCCATGGGCGGAATGCTTCGTGCGATCGAGACGGGCTATGTCCAAAACGAGATCCAGGAAGCCGCTTACGATTATCAACGAGCGGTCGAGACAAATGATGCCATAGTCGTCGGAGTGAATAGTTTTCAATTGAAAGAGGAACTTCCGATGCCTATCCTTCGCATCGATGAAAAAATCGAGCGCGAACAGGGTGCCCGCACTCAGGCCATCCGGGCAAGACGAAATGCCACGGATGCTGAAAATGCGTTGCAAGCAATTAGAGAGGCCGCCGCCGGCACAGAAAATCTCTTACCGCATATTCTCACAGCCGTCGAAGCCCAGGTCACGGTCGGCGAGATCAGCCATGCCTTGCGTGGAGTCTGGGGCGAATATCGCGAATCAGTCACTATCTAGACTCGGGCATTCTCAAAAGTGTTCGAACATGAACTTCGAAGGCATTTTTAATTCAAAACTATTACGATTTTGCCTATCGGTCGTGGCGGTGCTTTTGGTTACCGTCCTGCTTGTTAAACTAGGCGAACATGTCAATCTGATAACGGTCGCACTTATTTTGCTTTTGATCGTGCTGGCATCTGCAACTTTTTTCGGTAGGAATCCCGCATTACTGGCATCGTTTGTGGCGATGCTTTGCTTCAATTATTTTTTTATCCCGCCCATCCACACATGGACGATCTCGGATCCGCAAAATCTGGTAGCTTGGGCAGCGTTCACGATTACGGCTTTCATCGCCGGCGAGTTGTCTGCTTACGCGAACCGTCGTGCCCGCGAAGCCGAACGTCTATATGAAGAATTACAAACCGCATTTAAGTCCGCAACGCAAGCCGAAGCTCTGCGGCAAAGCGAAAAACTCAAATCCGCATTGCTTGACGCTGTTACACACGATCTGCGGACGCCATTGACATCGATCAAAGCATCGGTGACTACGCTTCTTGACAGTGAAGGAGGCCACCGCACCATCGAACTCGACAGCGAGGGTCGTGCAGAATTTCTTGACATCATCAACGAAGAAACTGACCGTCTGAATAACTTTATTGAAGGAATGGTTCAATTGGCCCACATCGAAGCAGGATCAATAAATGCTACTGGCGCATTTTCAAATGTCGAGGAGATCATAGCAACTGCGCTCGACCGCGCAGAAAAGCTACTCGCCAGCCATCATCTGGCCGTGAACTTCGAAAAAGAACTGCCGTTGATTCGCGTCGATGCACGAGCGATCGCTGAGGTAGTTTATAATTTGGTCGAGAACGCGGTTAAGTATTCTCCGTCCGGCACAACTGTCACTATTATCGCTGAATCACACGGTAATAAAGTATTGATCTCGGTGATAGATGAAGGCAAGGGAATTCCGGTAGAGTTGCGTAAAAAAGTCTTCGACAAATTTGTGAGGCTTGAAGGAGAGCATTCCAACGGCCTTGGTCTCGGGCTTGCCATCGCCCGCGGCATAGTTGAGGCACAAAACGGTAAGATCGAGATCAAAGCAGGAGAGAATGATATCGGTACCAAAGTAGTCCTGACACTGCCGATAGGAGAGGAATGAGCCAACCGAAAAAAATTTTGGTAGTGGATGACGAGCCGCAAATCACACGCGTCCTGCGGCATAGCCTTACCGCGCATGGATATGATTTGCGGACTGCGGCTGACGGCTGTTCGGCCCTCGATACGTTTCACGATTGGCATCCCGATCTGATGATCACCGACCTGCAAATGCCCGAAATGAACGGTATCGAATTTTGTCGTGAGATACGAAAGGTCTCAACGCTTCCGATTATCGTCCTTTCGGTTCGCGGTGAAGAACGCACCAAGGTCGAGGCTCTCGATGCAGGTGCCGACGATTATGTCACGAAGCCATTTGGCACTGACGAACTTCTCGCACGAGTGCGCGCCGCTCTGCGTCGTGCTCCTGACCCTCAAGATAAAGCCGAAACCAATTTGTCGGACGGTGATTTTCAAATTGACATTGCCGCTCGTCAAGTCAGAGTGCGGGAAACTACGATTCATCTTACGCCGAAGGAGTTTGACTTGCTGGTTTTCCTCTTCCGCAACCGCAACAAGGTCGTCACGCACCGCGCTATCCTCACCGCGATATGGGGAGGCAATTTTACCGAACAGACGGAGTATCTTCGTGTCTTTGTCGGCCAGCTGCGCAAAAAGGTCGAGCAAGATCCCTCGCATCCTCGTCACATCCTCACCGAACCGTGGGTTGGCTATCGATTTCTAACACAGCCCGACTCATAAAAATCTTTACGAACTTTTTATAAACTCCTTACTCAACCCTTACCTTTCACTCGCTAATCTTTTAAGTGTCAGGAGCCATTCGACGGTTCCGAAAAGGATGCGATGAAGAGCGAAACTGAGGCAAAACAAGTGTCGCTGCGAATGCTCAAGCCGCGAAGTCCCTTGCGCCAGAAACTGCTGACGCCATTCGTGTGCTCGATCTTGGCCTCGCTCGGAATTTTCGGCGGTATTTCATCGCTGTTTGTCGGCATTGTTTGTGTGGTAGTTCACGCCGTGGTCTCGCATGACCGGGTTTTTGACCGGGTTGGAACAGTGCTGCTGATCTTGGCAATACCGATGATCCTTATCGGATCGGTGTTTCTTGACGAGATAAATAACAAGACTAACTAACTATATGTTGGGTAAATTAAAACGACTGGTCGTAGGAAAGGCTCTGCGCACCGAACAGGCCATTCACGAACGCTTATCGAAAAAAGTCGCGCTTGCGGTTTTTTCATCGGACGCACTGTCATCTACGGCCTACGCAACAGAAGAGATCCTTCTTGTTTTGGCAACGGCATATGCCGTCGGACAAACTACAGCCTTCAGTTATGTTATTCCGATCTCGATAGCGATCGCGTTCTTACTTGTGATCGTGGCGATCAGTTACCGGCAGACCATACATGCTTATCCGAATGGCGGCGGCGCATATATAGTTGCTAAAGAAAATCTTGGAACAGTTCCGGGCCTCGTGGCTGGGGCATCCCTGCTTGTTGATTATGTGCTGACGGTTTCTGTGTCGATAGCTGCCGGCGTCGCCGCGATAACGTCAGCGGCGCAAGGGACAGGCTATGCTTGGATAACGGATCATAAGGTATCAATTTGCCTGGGATTTATAGCCCTGATCGCAGTAGCAAACCTTCGCGGCGTACGCGAATCCGGCTCGCTTTTTGCACTGCCGACATATATTTTTCTGGTTTCTTTCCTGTTCATGATCGGTTACGGAATCGTCTATTACTTTTTGTATGACGGCGTTGTGCCACCTCCAACCGAAGAAAATATTCAGCTAGCCGAAGGCTATGTTCCGCAAGCTCTCACGCTTTTTCTGTTGCTGGGAGCATTTTCAAACGGCTGTGCAGCACTTACGGGAATCGAAGCGATCTCGAACGGCGTCATGGCCTTCAAAAAGCCGGAGTCGAAGAATGCTGCACGCACATTGATCGTTATGGCCGCATTGTTATGCACAATGTTTCTCGGAACCAGCATCCTGGCATATTTATTTGGCGTGCATCCGCATCAGGACGAAACTGTGATCTCACAGTTTGCACGTCATATTTTTACCGGCGGAATGGGTTGGTTTTACTTTGTCGTGCAGGCATCGACGGCAGCAATTCTGGTTCTGGCGGCAAATACCGCATTTGCGGATTTTCCACGGCTTTCAAGCCTGCTTGCACGAGATAGATTTTTGCCGCGGCAATTTGCTAATCGGGGCGATAAACTTGTTTTCTCGAACGGGATAATCATTTTGGCGCTTTTTTCAGGGCTGCTTGTCGCAGGTTTTGGCGGTGATACAAGCCGTCTGATACCGCTGTATGCCGTCGGCGTATTTCTTTCGTTCACGCTCTCGCAGGCTGGAATGGTGCGGCACTGGTTAAAAGTTCGCCATTATGAAGAATATGATGACGCCATACATCGGAGCGAGGTAGAGAGCGACCGTGCAGTACCCGACGTACAGCTTGCGATCGAATTAAGCAAATCTCCACGTTTTATTTCTGACGAAGTTACGAGCCGAAAACACTGGAAGAAATCGCTCACAATCAATCTACTCGGCGCGACTGCTACAGCGGTGGTGTTGGCAGTTTTCATTATCACAAAATTCATGCACGGTGCCTGGCTCGTTGTATTTATGATCCCGATCCTTGTGTTGATGTTTTTGGCGATCCATAAGCACTACGTATCGGTCGCGAGCCAGCTCTCAATGGAAACCATTCACGACACGCTCCCTCCGATCCATCATACAGTGATCGTTCCGATCTCTGGGATTCATCGCGGCGTGATTAAAGCCCTCCAATATGCCAAATCGATCTCGACTGACAATGTGCGGGCCGTATACGTCGATTTTGACGAGGACGCGACCGCAAAATTACAGGAAGTTTGGAACAGGCTCGAACTCGGCGTAAAACTCGTCGTGCTGCCTTCACCATATCGAGAGTTAACCCGTCCGCTGCTTCGATATATCTATAAGGTTGACCGCCTATGCGAAGATGATGTTTTAACGATCGTCCTGCCTGAGTTTGTTCCCAAAAAATGGTGGCAGCACTTGCTTCACAATCAAAGCTCCTTGCTTTTAAAGGGAGCTCTTCTGTTTCGCGAGGGCATTATCGTTACAAATGTCCCATATCATCTGCGTTGAGCATTTCTATTGCAGAAAGCCGTCCAAAAAACGAGTGACAAACACAGTTAAACCGTGATATTATTTACATTGAGTCGCTCCAGGCTCATTTTCCACATGCTTTTTGGCTGTTCTGCCACTTTAACCCCCTCAAAATATGGAAAAGCTAAACGAATACCTCAAGACACTTCTGTCCTCTTGCAGTGACGAGCTGCGGCTTGAACCGGACAAAAATCCGTATCTTGTGTCGGAAAATCGGACGACTGACCTCGCAAATGTGCCGCTTGTCGGGACGCAGATCAGCACCATGGTTTTTCCGCTGATCCCGCCTGCCGCCAAATCAGCGTTGCCGAACAGCCCTGAGATCGAATTCGTTCACCCGCACAATTTAGGCAATTTTAATTTTACGGTACAGAAATCGTCTGCTG
>CAZGSC010000096.1:0-13071 GCA_964528325.1 uncultured Chloracidobacterium sp.
CATGGGCGGCGGCGGCATGGGAATGTAATTTCCCTCTCCAGTTCCCACGTCGTCTAAAGCGTGGTCATTACAAAAGGCCTCGTCAATCGACGAGGCCTTTTTGCTTGCGGGGCATATTAGTGTATTGTTCAACCTAAAAGGAGCTGGTTTATGAAGACTTCAGTATCTTCACTCGTCTATCACGCAAAGGTGGCTGCGGCTGTCGCGGTTATTGTCATTGGGTCGGCTGTGTTGAGCATGGCACAGGGCTTAGACACCGGCCTTCACACGATTACGGGTGTTAAGTTCTATCCGGAGGGGCCGGCGACTCTCACTAACGAACAATATGTTAGGCTCCGCTTCTCCTACTCGACGACGCACTCGGAGGGTGTCCGTATCTGGGCTCGTCCGATGACAGCGGGTTTGCCGACGCTCTTTTACGCCTCTAGCGGGTCGGCAATCTTGACCGCTCGGGATGGCGAGCATGAGCAGTCCTTCACGATCACGAGGGGTGAGGCCATGGTCGACCAGATCCGCATCGACATCTACACCGCGGACGGCAAGACCCTGTTACATCAAACCCTCCTACCCGTTCATTATCAGTTTCAGGCAAAGCCGAAAACACTCACGTCCCGTCAAGATCTAAACGTGAAGAAAACCGATGCTCCGCAAAGGGACATGAAGGCCAACGGAATGTCGGACGGAAAGCTTCGCGACTTTCCGTTCCCGTCAGGTGTCGACCTTCAGTTCATCATCAAAGAGCTCGCACGAGACACCGACCTTAATGTCATATTCGACAGCGAATCTTTCCGAACGCCGGGCAGAAAGGTCGCGATCGATTTGCGGAATGTCACAGCATCCGAGGCGATCAACTACATCCTCATGCAGGAAAAGCTGGTTTCCGAAAAAGTGGGACCGAACACGATCCTCGTGGCGAGTATATACAAAGTGACGTCAATACCAATGATCGGCATTGGACTCACTTCGCTGACTGAACAGCTTGCCGATCATTTTGGCGTCGAGGGCGGAGCACTTATCAACCACGTCCGCGCGGACTCGCCCGCCTTAAAGGCCGGACTCAAAGCTGGCGACGTGGTCGTCGGAATCAATGATCAATCCGTTAAGAGCCCGTTGGAACTGGTCCGCGCGTTCAACGACAAACGCGAGAGTGATCTCATACTAAAGATAGTGCGTGACCGCAAAGCCCAGACGGTGAACCTTACGCCAAACAAGGCCTTCCAATAATTGGCGGCGGCGAATGTAAGTTCCTGAACTTAGGGTTCGCCGGTGGCATGTTAGCAATCAAAAGGCCTCGTCATTCGACGAGGCCTTATTGCGCAATCATCCTCTGTGATTGTTTAATAGGTAGGTGATAAGTTATTTTAGCCGAGAAAAGGAGAGTTAGTCATGGAGCATAATGAGCAAGTAAACAAGAACCTTAAGGGAATGGACGATCTTGATTTTATCGGTTGGAACAATGCCGATTGGCATGGCGTTTTCGCCCACCATCACACGGAGGACGTGCATGTGGACTGGAAGGGACAGGAACCGACAAACGGGATCCAGGAACACATAGATGCCATGAAGGCATATGTCGAATCAGTAGGAGGCACTCCGCCGCAGATCACAAGTCACCCGATCGCGTTTGGGAACGGTGAGTGGACGTGCGTCGTCGGTGAGTTTGAAGGCGGGGGGCGAATGGTGACTGTTGCCAAGTGGCGTGACGGTGCTATCGCCGAGGAATACATTTGGGCGTAGTAGAACAAAGGTGTCAGGCCTGCGATTCGGCGATTGTTGAGCAAAGCAGCTCTTTAATCGGCGGAGTCGATGGAATATATATCGCCCCGTGGAGCGAAGCGGAACGTGGGGTTGTCGGAGGAAAAAATACCGAGCGTGTGGAACACGCGGCATATGTCGCATGCTTCGCAAGCTCATTTTTGAACGGCGATCTTCCACGCGTTCGCACGTGTGGCTACAAATATTCCGCCCGCTCCGCAGGCTTCGGCGTTTTGGATATGCGACACGGTCTGATCATGATCGGATGGAGATCGTCTCGGCTCTGCCGCTCTATTTGCGGTGAAGCTCTGCTTCACCGGAAACTTACCAACCTTTTTTGAGGCTATGCCTCTACTTCGGCGGCGCAGCCGCAATTTTAATTGATCACCGAACGGAAAAGCACAGCTTTTCCGCAAATAGATAGGTATAGCCGAAATCTACCGGAACAATATTCGAGAAATCGGCGAAGCCGATGCCATATTTGTAGCCCACAGTGCAAACTGTGGGAACGACACCAACCAAAACCGCGAGCCGTTGAAAACGTCGGCATAAAAACCACCGATAATAAGCACGATATGTCACCGTCTCCGACGGTTCAGACGATCAATGATGACAATTCGCACATTTCTGGCACACAAGACGTGCCAGTGTTGTGGTAGGTCCACAACCGTGCGATATGGGCTACAAATTTATCGCCGTCTTCGACGGTTTGAAGGCTGCCGAAAGATAATGGATACCGCCCGCTTTCAAAGTCCTCCAGGCTGACAGAATATTTGCATCTTTGGGCGTCTCGCTTTGTCTAGGGCTTTCGTGGGACGACCAGAGACTCGGCGTTATATGCATCCACCAGCTGCTTCGTCAAGTTCGAATTTTGACTGGCCCAGAGCACCGGGGTCTGCGGGTTTGACACGTCAAGGATAACGCTATAGCCGTTTGCATTGGCATATTTTTCAAGGACATTTAGCATCTTTTGGCCTAGACGATTGGTCACCTCCTGCTCAGCCTGTTGCACCAACGTTTGAAAGTCCTCATAACCACGCTGCAGGACTTTCTGCTTTTCAGAGATGATCTTTGCCTTTGCAGAACGCTCCTCGTCGCTTAGTTTGTTTGAAATGGTCTGCAGCTCGGTTTTCAGCTTTTCTACTTCGTCGTTCTGAGCCTTTAATTCGTTGTTCTTTGGCCCAAATTTCTGTTGAAGGGTATCGAATTCTTTCTTTCCCTCGTTTGTATTCACGATCGCATCCTGTATGTTCACGATCCCGATCTTGTTGCCCTGCACCTGTGCCACTGCCGACGCAGCAACAACCGCGCTCACGACAAAACTGAGAATGAAACTGTGGATCTTTTTATTACGATGCATTTGGTTCGATCTCCCTTTTTTTAAGATTGTTCTTTATATTAATACACACGGCCCTTACAGTGTTAGTATTCCAGAACTTATCGAGCGCGCGAAACACGGGGCGTATGTCGCATGCTCCGCAGGCTTTATTCGTTTTGGTTCTTATCCACGTTTCGTGCCTGCGATCTTTTATGATTGCCCGGGGCTAAGGAATCGTTTAGGATTGAGCTGTATCAGCTGTATAAATAATTAACGAACTCAAATACTCGGAGGAAAATCGAATGAAACGTCTTTCAGTGTTGTTTTTGATTTTGTTGTTTGTGTTTTGTGTGCAAATTTCACTGGCCGCCTCGCCATTTTATTTCATTGAATGGTCGAAGTGGTTTACGGACGACAAGATCGAATATCGATATGAACTCGGATACATCAAAACGCCGTGGGTCGAATGGATCAACCATTCGGATAAGACGATCACAAAATTTAAGATGACAACGACCTGTGAAGACGTCGACGAGTACACATATATCAAACAAGACGTGGTGCAATACACCAAGGTTGGGGAACACGAAAAGGCCCTTGTTAACGTGTCCTACCACTGCGAAGTTGTAAAGGTCCACTTTTCTGATTTTGTTTACAACAAGTGAGCTTGGCGCTTATGAACTTGCTCATTTAATTGCGCACGGTGCAAAATAATCGTGCTCGTGGGCGTAGTGATGCGTCCAACAAAACTTCAAAATAGAAACCGGAGAAAACTGATAATGACCTCGACAAAGAACGCGGTGAATAGCCGCCTATCCTCTACACTCACGTTATTCGTCTTTTTGTTGATGCTAACCGGCATCGCCTGTAACAAGGGCAGCGATGCTCCCGGCAATACCAAGACGACCCCGGCTAACGCTGCTGTCGCAGCAAAGCCCGCGGAGCCGGAAACTAAGAAAGATGAAGCCAAAAAGGACGACGCAAAACCTGCGGGCAGGGAAATGAAACCGGCTGACGGTCCGAAGTTGAAGTCGATCGAACCGACTGAGGGTACGATCCTTGTCGGCATGCTGAACAATATTGCTGTTGAGCTGCCGCAACCCGATCCGGAGGCCGCAAAAACTGCCAATGAAAGCGGTACAGTCACCGTTGAAGTGATCGTCAATGAAAAGGGCGAGGTCTCGACTTCAAGCGTTGTCAGCGGGCCGACGTCGCTCTGGTCCGCCGCCGGTAAAGCCGCCCGCAAGGCGCGTTTCGACCCGCCGCTGCACGACGGTAAACCCGTCAAGATCGCCGGCGTGCTTACTTACGAGTTTAAGAAGTAACCATATCAACTTAAAGACGAAGGGACGGTGAGAAGCCGTCCTTTTTTGTGTGTGCCGGCGCGGGCATGGAATTGCCAGATACTCGTTTTGGAGTATTATGTTTGTGTTGTAAAACAACGATCTTCAGAACATCTCGGAGAATAAATAGTTATGAAACGAACGATCACTTTGGGCGTGGTTTGGCTGTTTGTGATAACGACGGGCATTTTGCTTGGGGGCAGTATTTTTGAGGGCGCGGTGCTGACGCCGATGTGGTCTCACAACCTGCCGGACTCTGTCAGGCAATGGCAGCACGGCGGTGTTCAGGTGTCATTTTTTGCTGTGGCGACACCTTTGTACGGCCTTCTGTCCATAGCGCTGATCGCACTCTCGTTCGGCATGCCGCCGAGACAGAAGAAATGGTCGCTCGTCGCCGGCGTCCTGGGAATTGCCGTCATCATTATGACCTTTACTTTTTTTCTCCCGATCCTGCAGCAGACGGAATTCAATCAAGGTGCCGGGCTTTCCGGCGAAGAGATCACGCGGCTCGTAACGCGATTCAAAACATGGCACTGGGGACGTTGGGCGGTGATAACCATCAGTTGGCTATCCGGCCTTCGAGCGTTAAGTCTGTCTGACGCTGCCGAGTGATAGTGGGGTTATGTACGTAAAGATATAGAGTATGTGGAACACGCGGCACATGTCGCATGATCCGCAGGCTCACGGCGGCCGACGCTTTGACAAAGATTCAAATTAGAGTATTGTAGGGAAACCCGTCTTAAGTCGCAATTTTGTCGTTCCCACTGTTGTAGAACCGGCATAGCTTTATGGAGGGCGTGGCCGACAGGTCTTTACATTCAAAATTTTTGGAGGAACAACGATGAAAAAAACTTTTCTGACCGTACTTTTTGCATGCCTTTTCGCGATAAGCGCATATTCACAGACCACATCCCCGCCGCCACCGCCGACACTGCCGGGCCCTGTCGTGCGCATCAACTATATTGACGTCAAGCCGGGAAAGGGTAACGACTTTACTGCGTTCCTCGGTGCGCATCAAATACCTATGTGGGAGGAACAAAAGAAGCAGGGACTGATACTTGATTATAAGTTCTTTTCTCAGCCCACCAACGACGGCCCGAGTGATTGGGACGTGGCGATCGTCTTTGTCTACAAGAACTATGCTGATGCACTCGACTCCAGCCCCGAAAGAAATGCTAAGTTTGATGCCATCAGCATCGGACATTACGGATCTGTCGAAGCCAGAACAAAAGCGAATGACCAATATAACGAAATACGCACTGTGATCTCGAGTCAGCTAATGAGAGAGCAAATACCAAATATGCCGAAGAAATAGTTCATCATTGTTCGATTGAACTCGTCAGCAAGTTAGTAAGGGCGATACGCACAGCCTCGGCTTGAGTGTATCGCCCTTGTTCCCACGCAGACTCATGCTCTTTGATCTCTCAAGTTTGCGATATAGCCTTGCGGATCTCCCGAGCCAAAACGTCTACGCCATTGAGGTAAAGGCAGAGTTAACCTTGCTTTCGCTGAGCTAATTCTTCGATATAATACGCAACAAGTGACACGACGATCAGAGCGATCCCGCCAAGCATAAGCGTCTTTCCCCAGCCAAAGAGACCCAAAAAGAAACCCGCCAATCCGGCGATCGCGATAAGATGGGCAAATTTGCCCGCCATATTAGACATTCCACTATTTTCAGCCATACGTTAACAATACCAAACAGCCGCGAAGTTCGCCATTCCGGACGCCGGCTTGTCGCTTTTCTGTGTCTACAAACGTCCATCGCTTTGTTTAACGACTTTTTCCGCATCGGCGTCTTTCTGAACATAGACTCCGCAGGGCGGCTCGACGCGAGTACTCGATCTCGACGGTAAGGACCGCTACATAAGCAAGGTCGATGTTTGGTACGAGGCCAATACCGCCGGCCGCGGTGTGCGTTCGCAGGTAACGCTTTACGGCTTGAAGTAACTATATTCCTTATTATGAATGCAGATCGGCGGCCGCAGCGATGTGCTGAGCCGCCGATTTTGTGATAAAGGGGTTAGTATTACGCCGTCCGTCGCCACGCCAAAGCATCAGTTCCCGTAGTCGTAATGCCGCTGTTAACCGTCGGAATTGCCTTGTGCAATAGGTTGCAGGCAAAGCGGCAGTTCGTCCAGTCGTGCCGGTCGTGTGACGATGCAACTAATTTGCGAGCGGGAATACATTTGTTACGCCATCCGCACACTCGGCATAAGTTAATTGACTGCCAAGCTGGGGCGGATCGGACTCGTAGCGAATAACACCTTCGGTCCGTATACAGAAGTTTCGCGAACCTGTCTGCGTGACTCCTGTCGTGGTCGTCGGCACCGCGCTGAATGAAAATGTTGCCGGCGCAGTTCCAGACGGTGCATTTGCGGTTACCTCAAAGTTATAGCCGGCTTTTGTGCCGGTTGCGAGAGTTGAGTCGATCACGTTGGCAGACGCAAGATCGGCAAAAGTGCTTGAGTAGGTGCCGCTTCCGTAGGTAGAACCGTACGTCATCTGAGCGCCGTGAAGTGTGCGCATCGACGAGATCGCCGAACCTTCGTTTGACGCACGACGCGAAGCAAGCAGGTTTGGAATAGCAATAGCCGCGATAATACCTATGATCACGACGACGATGAGAAGTTCGATAAGCGAGAAGCCTTTTTGTTTGTTCATTTTTAGATCTCCGGGATGATTTTGTGAGCCGTCTGACTCCAGTCCGGCACATTGGTATCAAATAGCGTGCCCAAGCGAACTAACAATCGTGTTTTCGCCAAAGACCTCTAAAATGCACACCTATTTCGGAAGGAGAATAGATCAAAGGAGATGCCTAAAGTTAGCAAAGCTGCCAATTATTGTTACTTATGACAAAAAGTGGCCTTGCGTTGCGTCAGGCACTTTAATAGAATCACAATCATTCGCAAACGCATTTGGCGACAAATTTAACGGGGACGGTTTTGTTCAATGATGAAATTAATGCTTCCTTTCGCGCTTATCGCGGCTGTTTGGACAGTTTGCGGACTCGGGGACAAAAAAGACTACCCTGCTACGGCGGAAAAACCCGCGGCAACTGTAGCAGTAAAGCCGGCTCCTGACCGTGATGCCGTAAAGAGGGAGCTTGTCGGCCTTGCAAATGAGATATCAACGGCGGCAAAGGAAGGCGACATTTCTTTTTTGGCGGAAATCGCGACTGACGATTTTAAGCTGACCGATGTTGACGGCAAAGTCTCTAATAAGAACAAAGCTCTCGCTGACGTAAAAGAGGAAAAGGCTATCAAGTCTTTTGAAATTACGGATGAAAAGCTCGTGAGCCTCGATGAAATGTCAGCCGTTCTTACCTACACGCTGAAAGTCACTGCAAAAAACGGACGGTCGGCAAAGGCAGCCACGACCGACACATATGTTCGAGAAAATGGCAGATGGAAGCTAAAGAGCGAACAACAAACGTTGTTGAAGTGATGATAGCTACATTGCGGACATATAGCCGCAAACGTCACCAATAGACGTGTTTCCACCGCAAAGTATCAATACGACTCTACTTTCAGGGGTAAAATTACTACGCAATCTTTCTGCTGCGGCGAGTGTGCATGACGCAGCGGGTTCGGTGATCACCTTTAGGCGCTCTGAGATGTAAAGGAGTTCGCGAACGGCCTCTTCATCAGTGACCACGGTTACTGATTCGAGGAATTTTTGGGCAAGCTGGAGCGTCGCATTACTTACAGAAGGTGCACCAAGCGTCTTTGCGATCGAAGTGTTCACAACTTCAACCGGATGGCCGGCGGAAAGGGCTTGTGACATCGCTTCGGCCCCGGCTGTTTCAACACCCCAAACTCTTGTCTTGGAATTGATCGCTTTGACGGCAGTCGAAACTCCGCCCGCCAGTCCGCCGCCGCCGATACTCACTATGACGTCGGTCACATCGGGCAGATCCTCCATGATCTCTAAACCTACGGTGCCTTGTCCGGCCATTATCAGCGGATCATCGAACGGATGGAGGAAAACACGGCCTTCAGCTTGGTATGCTTTGGCCTTTTCGAACGCATCCGCGATCGTCGGCTGCAGATCAACCGTCGCTCCGTAGCTGCGCGTTGCGTCGATGTAGAACTGCGGCGTCGATCGGGCCATCAGCACCACCGCATCGAGTCCGAGAATACTCGACGCGTAGGCGACCGCTTGCGCATGATTGCCGCCGCTAACCGCCACAACGCCGCCGCTGAGATCTGCTTTGGTTAGGCTGAGCAGTTTGTTAAATGCGCCGCGAGCTTTGAAGGAACCAGTCTTTTGAAACAACTCATATTTGACGAAGACATTCGTGCCGAGCCTACGGCTCAACGCAGTGCAATATTCGAGCGGTGTTCGTTTGACCTGAGGTGCGATGCGGCTTTGAGCCTCTTTTATATCGTTAATGTCCATTGGCAGTAATATAACATCGCGAGTAACCGTGCGAAAAATTAGTCGCGAATGTCACAATCAACTGCAATTATTTCTCGGTGCTTATTTGTGTAATTCGAGGCTAATCCTAGTAAAATAATCGCAATGTCTGAACCTGCATTAATGACCGAGGCCGATGTCCATGCTTTTGGCGTCGAGATCGTTTATAACCAATTGATCGAGGCCGGATGGACCGTTGAATCGGCCGACGTTTACGCCGACCGCGAAGAGCATCCGCAGATAGTCGCCAACAAGGATGGCGAGTCGGCTTTTTTCGTGGTCCGAACCGCGATGTATCCCGGTCGAGGCCGTATAGAAGGCGAAGATGTTTTTCGGCATCAGGTCCGGCTTGCGAAAGATCACGGAGCGTCGTGCTATTTCGCCAGTGTCGGCATTGCTAATTCAGAAGGGAAGACAGAAGAAGAAATGACCGTGCCTGTGAAAGGCGTTGCTTATCATGTGGCGTTTGACGGACTGGTCAAGATGGAATTACCGGAGCCTCCCAATGAATAAGACGCGACTCGAGGCATTTTCGGATGCGGTGATCGCCATCATTTTGACAATAATGGTGCTGGAACTGAAAATTCCGCACGGCACTGATCTAGATGCGTTAAAACCATTGCTCCCGGTTCTGCTTGCATATGTATTGAGTTTTATCTATCTCGGGATCTACTGGAATAACCACCACCACATGCTTCAGGCAACACGTACCGTAAATGGAAAGGTACTGTGGGCCAATATGCATCTGCTTTTCTGGCTTTCGCTCATCCCTTTTGCTACTGGCTGGATGGGAGAAAATCACTTTGCGCCCTTACCGACAGCAGTTTATGGCGGCGTCCTGTGCTTTTCAGGATTTGCTTATCAGATCCTTCAGAATAAACTAGTTCATCACTCAGGTGGAAAAAACTCCACCCTTAGCGAAGCGATAGGGAACGACTTGAAAGGGAAGATCTCTGTCGTTGCCTATGTTTTGGCGATCTTTCTGGCGTTTGTAAACGAACACATCTCGCACGCGATCTATGCGATCGTTGCAATGATGTGGTTCATTCCTGATCGGCGGATAGAGCGAATGTTTTCGGCAAACGCTCATGAGTCTGCTCGAACAGAGTAGCCGTCAAAGATCTTACTTAGCTTGGCGAGCCGCCTTTGCCCAGGATCATCCTGACAATAAATAACAGGATAAGAGCTCCGATTATCGACATGATCCAACCTGCCGCATAATTGCTGTCTGCCCACAAAGACGTGGCAATGAACCCTCCGACGAAGGCCCCGGCAATTCCAAGCACCGCCGTTAATATCCAGCCGATCACGCCATCCGGAAATGCTTCCTTACCCGGCATTATGAGTCTTGCGATCACTCCAACTATCAATCCACCGATGAGTTGTCCGATCATAGCTTTGTTCCTCCTCTCAACTGTTTAACAACAAGAACATTCTATTGCAATTTGCCCCGAGTCCAAACCGCTGGCTTAACCTTTGACCAATATAGTAAAACAGTTTGCACGGATTCACGCCTATTGCGGCGGGACAGGAGATAGCCGAATGTAAGCGAAATCCGCAGTGATCTCTTCAGCAGTGTTACAGGCGACGAGTCCCGCAAGAATCGTCTCGGGATAGTCCGAGATGAATTCCCCCGCCAGTTGCCATCTGTCATTTTCATCAGACCTCCAATAGGCGATGAACACTTGTCCGCGTCGAACTACACGCAGTTCTGTTTCGGCGGAGTCAGTTTGAATTTCACGGGGTGAAACTATCGATCTGTACCCGCCAATTTCCCGAACATCGAGACGGATGCCTTCTCCGCCGCCACCAAAACCACCATACGCCCGTTCGAAGCGCATGTAATTCTGGTCGTCTATATAGATCAGCAATCCAGCTCCTTGGTAGTTTTCTTTTGGAAGGAAGGCCACTCGCGTTTCGATCTGAAAATCTCCGGTGATAGCTTTGATATAACGCGGAGCATTTCGACGGTCACCGGCTAGGTCTTTTCCTGTCGGGATACGAATGCGGAGAACACGCTTTTTAGTATCATGCGGCGTTGGCACATTCTTTTCGTCGGGATCGATCCACAGCCAGCCGACCGGCCAGTCCTTTGAATAGCTCGAAAAACTGACATTAAGAGGTTTGTCGATTCGAACTGCGTCCGGTAAAAGGGTTTTTGGTGAAGGGGAAGGTGAGGCTTTACTTGCAGAGGGAACTGAGCTGCATGCAAGCGTTAGAGCAGAGATCAATACCAAAATTGAGTATTGTGCATTCATCATTCTGCAAAGGCCTAAGTTTGCCGAATCCATTTCCAAACCTCAGGTATCGTCGCTCGCTTGCCGTACATTAACATTCCGATGCGATAGACACGAGAAGCAAGCCAGACCATTCCGGCGATCGCAAGCAGGTTCAGCAAAATTGAAAGCCCGATCTGCCAAATAGGCGGAGTTTCTGCCAGTATCCTCACAGGCATTGTAATAGGTGCGAGGAATGGCGATATAGAAACCCAAAATGAGAAATTTGAGTTCGGATCGCGTATAACGGCGAATGCGCAGTAAAAACTCGCCAGCATAGTCATCGTGATCGGCAAAGAGAACTGACCGCCTTCCTGAACCGTCGTGACCATCGAAGCGATCAGCGCAAAAAACGACGCGTAAAGAAAATAACCAAGCAGAAAATAAATAAGAAAATAGCCGACCATCAGCGGCGTTATATGCGGCAGATCTTTAATGATCGGCGACAAGTCGGCTTGAAGCGCTAAGAATCCTAAAAGGATCAGGATCGACAACAACCAAATGCCCATTTGTGTGAGCCCCGCAAGCCCAACGCCAACGAGCTTGCCAAGCATCAGCTCAAATGGCCTGGCGGACGAAAACAATATCTCTGCGATCCGTGTTTCTTTTTCCTCAACCACGGCACCCATAATTACTTGCCCATAGATAGTCAAAGTAAGATAAATTAAGAAACCGATCACAAACGCCGCTATCCATAAATATTCACTGTTTTTTTCCCGACCGCTTTCATCGATAGATTTTGAGTCAATGGTTATTGCTTTATTCGCATTTTTTAGCGTCGTCTCGTCGATGTTTGAGTCTGCCAAACGCTGCGAATGCACAGCTTCTTTCAATGCGTCCTTAAGCACATCGCTGGCGATAATATCTCCTGCCTTTCGCGAAAGAAAATCGTATTTGACGTTAGCATCCCCGTAGTTTTCGGGGATCAAAAGATAAGCATCTATCTCGTCCGCGACAGCTTTTGCGTTTAGCTCCGAACGAATTTGCTCCGCACTTTTTCCGCTTGCAATGTAATCGACAAAAACAAACCCTTCGAGTGACTGCTTGGCAACTTCCTTCATCCGCTCATTTTGAGAGACAGTAATATCAAAATCAGCGTCCTTTGCAGCCTGCCTGGTTTTTTCTATGATCTTTTCCGCAGAAAGATTTGCCTTAAGCCGAGGTGCGATCTTATTCGATGGATCGATTACGATCAGCCGAGTCGGCTCTCCCTTTATTGAAAAGATCAACGCTGGCACCAACGCAAAACAGGCCATAAGGATCGGAAACAGAATCGTTCCGATCAGAAACGTCCACTTGACGACGATCTTTTTGTACTCGTGCTTTACGACAGCGAGAAATTTTCTCATCTGGTGCCTCCGATCTGGTCGATGAAAATGTCGTTAAGACTAGGCTCGATCTTTTCAAATTTTGTAATGCTTGCACCACCATCTATGAGTCGCTTTAATAAAACTTGAGGATCGGCATTTTCGACAAGCTCAATTTCGATCTCATCGGCGTGCTCCGTAACTTTCTTGACCAGCGACACATCTGCAAGTACATTTTCGCCGCCGACAGCACGCAGCGCGATAAGATTCTTGCCGTAACTCGCTTTGACTTCCCGCAAACTTCCCGACACAACCTTTCGCGATTTGTTGATCAAAAGAATGTCATTGCAGAGACGTTCGGCGGTTTCCATGAGGTGAGTGGAAAATATGATCGTTTTGTCCTGCGTCTTGAATTCCGCGATCACGTCGATCAAAAACTCAACATTTATTGGGTCGAGGCCGGAAAAAGGCTCGTCGAGTATCAGTAAGTCGGGGTCGTGCAGGACGGTCGAAATGAACTGCACCTTTTGCTGCATTCCCTTTGAAAGGTCAGTCGTTTTCTTCTTTTTCCAGTCTCCGAGGTTCATCCGATCGAGCCAAAAATCGATGCGTTTATCTGCCAAAGCACCCGGCACGTCCTTCAGAGCAGCAAA
>CAZGSC010000097.1:0-13071 GCA_964528325.1 uncultured Chloracidobacterium sp.
ACCTTTATGACGAATATGGAGTTGATTGCCTCCAATACTTGCGCGGAATGTTCGCCTTCGCGATCTGGGATGAAACGGAAAAGTCTCTTTTTCTGGCACGTGACCGCGTAGGTAAAAAGCCACTTCTATACTCGCATCAGAAAAACGGCGATCTCATTTTCGGATCGGAATTTCAGGCTGTGTTAAAGCATCCGGCAATTTCACGTGAAGTGGATAACGTTGCGATCGACAGCTATTTGTCTTACCTTTGCGTGCCCGCTCCCGAGACCGCATTCAAGCAGATCCGTAAGCTTGAGCCGGGCCATTGGCTGCGCTGGAAAGGCGGCAAAATTGAAACTAAACGTTACTGGCTGCCGGACTTTTCAAAAAAAATAAGGATCACTGAAGAAGAAGCCATAGAGGAAACTACTCGGATCCTGCGTGAATCCACGCGGCTGCGGCTTATCTCCGAAGTGCCTCTAGGTGCATTCCTTTCGGGCGGTGTCGATTCTTCGGCAATTGTTGCGTTAATGGCCCAAGAGAGTGATCGGCCCGTAAAGACTTTTTCGATAGGCTTTGAAGAAGAAGATTTCAGCGAGCTGAAATATGCCAAACGCGTCGCCGATCACGTAGGGGCTGAGTATAACGAATTTATCGTGCGGCCGAATGCACTCGATATAATACCGACGCTGGTCGAACATTATGGCGAGCCCTATGCAGACTCGAGCGCGATCCCGACATACTACGTTGCAAAAGAGACCAGAAAATATGTGACTGTCGCTCTGAATGGTGATGGCGGCGACGAAAGCTTCGCCGGATACGAGCGTTACGTTGCGATGCTGACGGCCGAAACATACGGACGCCTTCCCAACGCTTTGAGAAAGCTGCTGATCGAAGCACCGGTCAGCCTGCTGCCGACCTCGGAATTGAAACGCAGCCGTCTTCGTGATGCAAAACGTTTTTTGCGCGCAGCGAACTTGCCGCGAACAGAACGTTACTTTAGCTGGGTATCTGCCTTCAACGGTAACTCAAAAACAGAGCTTTATACGAGCGATTTTGCCGACGCAGTGTCGGGACACAACGCGGCTGCATTATTGGATCGCTGGTTCACGACTGCTAACGGTACTGGTACACTCGACGCAACATTGTTGACTGATCAAATGACCTATCTGCCTAACGATCTCTTGGTAAAGGTCGATATAGCGTCGATGGCAAATTCGCTAGAGGCCAGATCGCCGTTTCTTGATCATACCCTCATCGAATTTGCTGCGAGCCTGCCCGAAAATATCAAAATGCGAGGGTTTGAGACAAAATCGCTTTTGAAAAAAGTCGCAGCCCGTCTTGTTCCGAAAGATGTTGTTTATCGCCGAAAGATGGGTTTCGGCGTGCCGATCGGAAAATGGTTTCGCGGCGAGATGAAGGACTTTGTCCGAGGCGTTCTGCTCTCGGAAAGATCTCTTAAACGCGGCATCGTAAAGCCGGAGATACTCGAAAGATATGTTAACGAGCACACATCCGCCAGCCGCGATCATTCGTTCCAGCTTTGGACATTATTGATGCTGGAACTCTGGTTCCAGCGATTTATCGACTCCTAGATCACTCCGATTTTTCAATTTTAGTGCTAAAATATCCGAAATCGCTTTGGTAACCGGCAGCGATTTCCCCGCACTTTCGCATGGCCCGCCGCCGCCCGCTGAAAAACGTGAGGTCGCAGCAGGGTCGGTCGGTTACCATTTTTTGATTTCTTGTATATGGCAAGCACACCGGTCACAAACGCCCTGACGATCGACTTTGAAGATTGGTATCAAGGGCTAGAGATCCCTTATTCCGAATGGGATAGATTCGAAGACAGGATCGAGACGGCCGGTGACAAATTGCTTCAGATCCTCGATGAGGGAAACGCAAAGGCAACCTTTTTCATGCTCGGCTATGTTGCTGAAAAGCATCCTGAATTAGTAAAGCGCATCGAGGCCGAAGGCCACGAGATCGGAACGCACGGATTTTCGCATACCCTTATCTACAATCAGAAACCTGGCCTTTTCAAAGAAGAATTAACGCGGGCGATCAAGTTTCTCGAAGACCTCATAGGAAAAAAAGTGCTTGGCCATCGAGCTCCGTTTTTTTCTATAACTAAGGATTCGCTCTGGGCGTTGGATATCCTGGGCGAACTCGGCATCAAATATGATTCGAGCATTTTCCCCGTGCTCAATTATCGTTACGGCATTGCAGATGCTCCGCGATTTCCCTATAAGATAAAACGTGAGAATCACGAATTTGTTGAATTCCCGATCTCGACATTAAAACTGCCTGGCTTTACGATGCCGATCTCCGGCGGGGCTTATTTTCGCATTTATCCCTATCAATTGACCAAACAGGCAATAAAGTCTGTCAATCGATCAGGCGAACCTGTCACTTTCTACCTGCATCCATGGGAACTCGACCCTGATCACCCGAGGATCGATGTGCCGCGCCGGATCGCTCTGACGCACTACTTTAATCTTGGAGCGACAGAGGTGCGATTAAAGAAGTTGCTTCGGGACTTCAAGATGGCACCGATGAAAGAGGTTTTGGCGATCACTTAATTCATTATCAATATTTTTGCAATTATGGCTTTTAACGGAACAAACACGGTTGAGGAAAAAGTTCGAGACCATTTCCACGATGACGCTGAACGATTTGACGCGATCTATGGCGAAAAGAAAGGAGCCTTTCAGCGTTTTATCGACAATTACTGGCGAGGTGTCGTCCAAAAGCGTCTTGAGATAAATGTCGAGAAACTTGAGCCCTTTAAAGGAAAAAAAATTCTCGATGTCGGATGCGGCAGCGGACGCTTTTGTATCGCGTTTGCTCTAAACGGTGCAAAAAAGGTCATCGGCATTGATTTTGCTCAGGGGATGATAGAGATCGCTGACAAATTGGCAACCGAGGCAGGCGTTGAGGATAGATGTGAATTCGTGATCGGCGGGTTTCCCGAGGCGATCTCCGAGGACGACGGGCCGTTTGACGCATGCACGGCAAATGGCTTTTTTGATTATGTAGAGCATCCTGTGCCGATCATTACTCGTATGCGTGAGCTAACGCGCGGGAAATTAATAATGAGTTTTCCGAAGGCGGTCGAGTGGCGTGTGCCGATCAGGCGCGTGCGTTTCTGGCTCAAAGGGACACCGTTATTTCTTTATGACGAGGCTCAGGTTCGTGATATTTTGGCTCGATCAGGCGTGACAAATTATGAAATAATTTTCCTCGACCGCGACTATTTGGTTGTTGCCGACGTTTGATCTTTTTCCTTGTCCACAAAATTTCAAATGAATCCTCATTCCGATGAGCGGACAGAAACGATCGCCGATGGGCAGCCGATTCGCGTTCTACACATAATCACGCGCATGATCGTCGGCGGCGCGCAGGAAAATACATTGCTATCTGTTGTCGGACTCGACGCGATGCCTGAATACGAAGTGACGTTCCTAAGCGGCATTGATAAAGGCCGTGAGGGTGAGCTGCTCACACAAGCACGCGAAACGACGCGTCTGATCGTACTGCCTGAAATGGGCCGCAGCATTAATCCAATCTTCGATCTTGTAACATTCTGGAAACTTTACAAACTTATTAAGGCGGGCCGCTATCACATCGTGCACACGCACGCGTCAAAGGCGGGCGTGCTTGGCCGTTTGGCTGCATGGCTCGCCGGAACGCCAATAATTGTCCACACGCTGCACAGCCTTGTATTTCACGATTACCAGCCCTGGATCGTTAACCGCACGTGGTGGCTCGCGAAAAAGATATGCGCCCCTGTCACAGACTTCTTTATCAGCGTATCGGAAGTGATCTCCGAAAAAGCGATCGATGCCGGGATCGCAAAGCCTGAAAAATTTCGCACCATTTACAGCGGAATGGAGCTTGATTGGTTTCTTAATGCAAAGTTTGATGCAGAAAAAGTAAGGAAGGAATTTGGGATACCGCTCGACGTGCCAGTTGTCGGCAAGATCGCGCGGCTCTTTCCGCTCAAGGGACACGATCAATTGATGGATGCTGCACCTGAGATCGTAAAACGTATTCCGAATGTACGCTTTTTCCTCATCGGCGACGGCATCTTGCTCGAACATTTACAGGAAAGAGCAAAAGAATACGGAATTTTTGACAACTTTGTTTTTGCGGGTTTGATCGACCGTACGCGAATCCCCGAAATGATCTCAGCGATGGATGTCGTCGTTCATACGAGCTTACGTGAAGGCCTGGCACGCGTTCTGCCGCAGGCGCTCGCAATGGGCAAGCCGTGTGTTTCGTTCGATATCGATGGAGCTCGTGAGGTCGTCATCAATGACAAGACCGGTTATCTCGTTGAGGCATTCGATTCCGTGGGGCTTGCTGACGGCGTGGTACGGCTTCTCGAAAACGAAGAGTTGAGACGACAATTTGGCGAGAACGGCCGACGTCACGTCGATCCAAACTTCCGCGCTGAAAAAATGGTAACGGATATTTCTGAGGTCTATCAAATGCTGCTTATTCAGCATTCTGACCGGATAACCGCGTTTGACCGAAAAACTCGCCCGGCATAAACAAATCCATTGATTTTCTGCGATAATTGACGTGCATTCTTTATGCTCGGTTTGACCTCAAACCCAATATTTGTCGGCGCAGCGGCAGCGATCATCTCGATCATGTGCACACTCGGCGTGCGCTCGCTTGCAGTTAGGCACAACTTTGTTGCAAAACCAAAGAGTGACCGATGGCATAAGCGTCCTACTGCGATGTTTGGCGGCGTGGCGATATTCATTGCAACTGCGGTGGTATATTTTCTGCTTGTGCCGCTAACCGGCAAGTCGCTTGTTGTTTTCGGTGCCGGATCATTTCTTTTCGGCGTCGGACTGGTGGACGACATACTGAACATTCGACCGTATCAGAAATTGATCGGACAGTTGATCGGTGCGGGCATATTGGTACTGTCAGGCCTCAAGCTGCCGCTGACCGGTTTTGAGATCGTCGACATCTGGATCACCGTTTTCTGGGTCATCGGCATCACAAACGCAATAAATCTTCTCGACAACATGGACGGCCTCGCTGCAGGCATCTCGGCGATCGCTGCGTTTTCGCTGGCGATGAATTTCGCCGCGAACGGCCTTACCAATGAATTGCTTTTAACGAGCACACTTATCGGGGCGTTGGTGGGATTTCTTATTTTTAATTTCAACCCGGCGTCTATTTTTATGGGCGACTGCGGCTCGATGTTCATCGGGTTTTTGCTTTCGGGTACCGTTTTGCTTAATCAGGTCGGCGGCCGTTCGCGCGGGATCTTAGCGATCCTGGCCGTTCCTGTTTTGATCCTGTTTGTTCCGATCTTTGACACGACGTTTGTTACGTTATTGAGAAAACTTTGGGGACGCAAAGCCTCTCAAGGCGGGCGCGATCACACCTCGCACCGCTTAGTCGCTCTGGGCCTATCAGAGCGAACCGCCGTTCTAATGCTCTACGGTTTTGCGGTTGTTGCGGGTGTGCTCGCTCTGCTTGTCGGACAGATCGGCCCGGCAAAGAGCTTTGGACTGATCGGACTCTTTGTCGTTGTGCTTGTCATCATCGGCGTTTATTTATCCAAAGTAAAAGTTTACGAAGGCGAGGACGAGCAGCAAGCGGTTGAAGGAAGTGCCGTCTTTGCATTTCTCGTCAACGTCTCGCATAAACGCCGCATCTTCGAAGTCTTTCTAGACGCCTTTTTGATCACGCTTGCCTACTATTCTGCTTTTGCTTTGTTTCTGGGGACGCTCGAAGGGTTGGGTTCGTTCGAGGGTTCGGCCGCTTGGGAACTTTTTCTGAAAACACTGCCGCTCCTCTTAGTTATCAAACTGGGGTCGTTTCTTGCGGTCGGGGTTTATCGCGGGTTGTGGCGATACACGAGTGTTGGCGATATGATCACGATCGTAAAGGGCGTTTTTCTTGGGTCGTTATTGAGCGTTTTCGCAGTGCTGCTTGTATATCGCTTCGAAGGGTTTTCGCGAACTGTTTTCTTTCTAGATGGGATCTTGTTGCTGCTTGCGGTTGTCGGCAGCCGAATGGCGTTTCGCATAATACGCCAAATGCTGCCTTTGCCTGTTATGAGTGACGGCCGCAAAGTGTTGATCTATGGGGCGGGCGATGGCGGCGAAATGGTCCTTCGGGAATTGAAAAACGATCCTGAATGGAACCTAAGATGCGTTGGCTTCATCGACGACGATCCTCTGAAAACCGACAAGGTTATTCACGGACTCAGAGTGTTTAGCGGCAGCGGTAATATCGCAGACATATGCCGCGAAAAAGATATTGCCGAAATATTGATCTCGGCGCGTAACTTGCGAGCCGAGCAATTAAAAAATATTCGCGAGGTGTGCCGTGACAACAATATTATTCTTAAACGTGCTCAAATGAAGATCGAACCGGTCGAGTTCGTCTAAAGGATCAGGCTCTAAATTGGCATTAAAGATCATCAAATTTGAACCTCGCCTTGGCCGTATCGTATTGATCGCGGCGGCGGTGCTGTGCGTTATCACTTCTTGGTTCTTTATCAAGTGGAATTTTGCCAACGCGGTCTCATCTCGTCTCGACACAAAACGCGCGGAGTTCAAACCTGTTGCTGATTGGTTGACCCAAATGGCACCTTCCGATCCGCAAACACATCTTACTGCTGCGCGCATCTATCAAAAAACATTTGATCCTGGTGATCTGACAAGATCTTTAAGCGAATACGAAACGGCAGCTGCCCTTTCACCCTATAACTACCTTGCCTGGGTCGATCTCGGCAAGGCTCGCAGCCTCAATGGCGACGCGGAGGGAGCACAAGCCGCATACGCGCGCGCGCTGCAGCTTGCTCCCAATTATGCGCCGGTCCAATGGGTTTACGGCAATTCGCTGATAAGGCAAGGAAAGACGGATGAAGGGTTTGCTCTCATCGCAAAAGCAGCAGCCGTGAACTCCGATTATTCCCAACCGGCCGTGACGATGGCGTTGCAGATCTTTGAGAATGATATCGGCCAAGTTCAGCGAAGCCTGGGAGACAACGATGTTACCAATGCGGCGCTTGCCAGCGCGTTCGCAAATCAAATGCATTTTGACGAGGCCTTTGCGGCATGGTCAAAGCTCTCCGAAGGTGAGAGATCTACTAAATTCAAAAAGCTGAGCGACGATCTCATCGAAAAATTTGCTGCGGCAAGAAAATTCCAATTTGCAGCCGGTGTTGCATCCGGCGTTCGAACAAACGAAGCCGAAAAGCCGACTATCGGGCAAATATCGAACGGTGGATTTGAGGCCGGAGTGAAGGTCAGGAACGCGGCGTTGTTCGAGTGGCAGATAGCCGAGGGAGCACAACCTCAGATAGCTTTGAGCGAAACAGAGACGCATGGCGGCAAGTACAGCTTGTGGCTGATATTCAATAGCTTTGAAACTGCTGCTTTTCGCACAGTCTCGCAAACAGTCGCGGTCATGCCCGGTGCGGAATATGAGTTCGAGGCCTTTTACAGATCAGATCTTAAGACTACGGCAACAATAAAATGGGAGATCGTAAATGCGCTGACAAGCGCTCCTATCACAGCGACGTCGCCTGCAGTTCCCGCACCTGAATGGATGCCGTTACGGACAAGATTTACTATGCCATCGGACAGTGACGGCGTGATAATACGCCTCGTGCGAGAGGGCTGCAACGGGCCGTCGTGCCCGACAAACGGCAGCCTGGCGTTTGACGATATTTCACTACGCCGTTTATGAACAGATGAGCGATTCACACGAAAAGAGAGGATCGGTATATGCCGAGAACGTGATCATCGGCGATAAGTCGTCGCGCCTCAGCTCGGCAATATTTATTTTGCTGTGCATCGTTCCGATCTTTTCAACGATCCTCTTTGGTGCGGTCGATAATGTGACTTGGGTTTTCATCTCCATTTTTGGAGCGGCGATCGTTCTGCTGTGGATCACAGAAGCGTGGAAGGGCAAAGGCTTTCTGCTCTGCCCAAGCGCAATGCAAATACCGATGATCGGCTTGTTGCTGATCGGGATCGTTCAACTTTTGCCACTTGGCGGCGGAATTGGAACGGATCTCGCCGTTCCAGCATCGCGCTCTCTGTCGATGGATCCGTACGGCACCCGATTTTTCTTGCTTCATCTCGTCATTTATATTGTCTTTTTTGCTGCTTGTCTTACGTTCATTAATAATGAAAGCCGATTAAAAAAGACGTTTCTAATGGTGATAATTTTCGGAGCGTTGATGGCCTTTTTTGGTATCCTGCAGCGGCTCGCCAATCCAGACGGCATATACGGCCTTCGGGCAACGCCTCAAGCGATACCGTTCGGGCCGTTCGTCAACCAGCATCATTTCGCCGCATTTATGGAAATGACTGCCGGGCTCAGTATTGGACTGCTTTTCGGAAAAAGAATGGCAAAGGATAAGAAGATCCTGCTTGCTTTTGCACTTGTCGTAATGCTGTCCGCCATCGTTTTGACAAGTTCGCGCGGCGGGATGCTCGGCATTGTTTCTGTTACGGCATTTGCTGCAGTCATATATTTCCTTTCGGGCCGCTGGTCAAAGGATAAGCGCTCTGTTTCCGACGGAGCCGGTATTCAGCAGAAAGCCGCCGTTGCCGCAACCGCCGTCGCTTTGATCTTCGTAGTATTTGGACTTGTATTATTTCTCGGCGGCAACGATTCGCTATTTCGCGGCCTTGGCATCACAAATATTCAGGACGGTGTTTCAAATGGCCGGAGCCATTTTTGGGCGATAGCGGTTAGGATCTTTCTCGAACATCCGATACTCGGTGCCGGCCTCGAAGCATTTGGTATGGCGTTTACAAAACACGATACATGGAGCGGCCAATTTCGCGTCGAACAGGCACACAATGAGTATCTGCAAATACTGGCAGACGCAGGCATCGCTGGTTTTCTTTGTGTCACTGCGTTTATCTATTTTCTGTTCCGGAAAAGCCTTAAGACGATCTCAAATGCACACGGCCTGCGTCGGGATGTGGCGATCGGAGCGCTGGCTGGCTGTTTTGGGATTCTGATCCACAGCTTTTTTGATTTTCCAATGCGAACGCCGTCAAACGCTTTTTTCTTTTTGCTTCTCTGCGCGTTAGCAACAGTTTCTGTTAAATCGAACCATTTGGAAACTTCAAGGCGTCGTCGGTCCTCTACTGTACCTTTACAGTGATCTCTTTTTTGCCGCACGGCATCTCGAAGGTGATCTTATGATCACCGGTCTTCGTACTGATCGAACGAAACACAAATAGAGCCTGCGTCGTTAAACCTTCGATCACCTCACGCCGGACAGTCAGATCTTCCGGACTAGTCGATATGGCCTGGAGTTCTGCAAGATCCTCGTTTCCTTCTCCTCTGACGATCACTGCGGAAACACCCGCATTGTTCTTTAAGCTAACGCTGTCACTGTCAACGGTGAGCGTACATGGCCTGATCTCGGGCGTTGGCTGAGCCGTTGGGGGCAATGTATCTGTCGGTGCTGGCGTTGGGGTGAATGTGCTCGTCGCGGTCGATGTTGGTTCGGCGGTTGATTCGGCCTTGGTTATGGTTTTAGAAGATTCAGTCGCCGGGATCGTGATAACTACCGGCGGAAAAAGCTCCTTTGGTGTCGCAGCTTGTGTCGCCAAAGGTCTTTCTGCTTCCATCGAAGTTGGAGTGAGCGTGGGAACTTCCAAAGGCGTCTGCTGAATTGGTGGCTCTGGTGTCTCCTCTACTGTGGCCGATGATGTCGGCGTCGCTTCCGCAGTGTTCTCCACCTTTGGAGCAGCAACGGCAGCTGCGTCAGGCGTTGAGGTTGGGTCAGTTTTTACTGGAACAATCTGCGAAGGATCTGGCATTGGTTCCGTCTTTTGCGCCAATGTTTCTGTCTGAGCAGGCTGTGTAGGATTTGGCCCGATCCTCTCTTCTAATCCAATCGTGTTTCCTTTAATGCGTTTATAGATCGCTTCGATGACGTTATAACGAATCGTGTCTGGTGCGGAACTTTTATAACTTTTTATGTAGGCTTCGAGTGCTTCTGCATCGTTTCCATTAACAACAAGTGCAGTTCCCAAACGCCAAGTGCTCGAACGCCACCACGCGCTATTGGCCGGCAAAACGCCTACGGCACGTTTCAAATGAACAATGGCCTCGGCAGGGTCATCCATATGAAAAAATGCCCATCCGCTGATCTCTTCAATCCGTCCTCGCAAGACCGCAGAAAGTGTAGGGCGCGGAACTTGCGGGATATTGACGTATTCTCCACGCGCGGCTGCGACCGAGCGCTCTCCATAAAGCTCCCCTGCCATCACTGCAGCTGCGGGATCGGCAACTTCCAATCCGGCATCAAGGTTTGACGGAGCGGCCTTTGTGATTTCAATGACTTTCGACAGAGCGACCTTCTTCTCCAAAAGTTCTGATGCAGCGAATATCTGCCTGTGCAATTTCATCTTGTCGTCGCCGCGGACAAAATCATCAGCGGCCGCGGCTGCAACATCTGTCTTAGGCTCTGATGACTTTAGCTCCTGTTCAAATTCGAGCAGTGCCTTTAGCTGTGCCGCGCTGTCAGCATTGTCAGCCGCTGTTGGAGTAAATAGGCTTGCTTTGCGTTCCGCACCGATCAGTTCCGTAAAATCTTTTGCGGCGGACCGTACGCGTCCGCCAAGATCAACATCGATAGAGCCGTCCTTGATCGAGAAACTCTTTGATAATTCTTCAGCCGCCTCGCGATACAACCCGGCGGCAAGTCTTGCGGAAGCGATCTCATATTCTAAAGTGGGGAAGTTTCCGTACTTCCTCGCAGCAAGCAGCTTGCGCTCCGCGGCTGTTGGTCTGTTCTGACTCAAAAGACCGCGAGCCATAGCAATGTGCGACCAAATAAAACGCGGATCAGCGTCAATGGCTTTCTGTGCCAGTTCGACCGCGCGTGCCCCTTCATTATGAGCCGCGTACCAATATGCCGCTCCTGCAAGGAGCATTACGTTGCCCGGATTTGCCTCGAGCGATCTTGCCATCTCGGCTTCAGCGTCGGAACGTTTTTCGGCATCGAAGAGTGCAAGGATCAACCCCGTTTGAGCAGGCACATTCGCATCGTCCTTGGCCAAGATTTCACGGTAAAGAGCAACCGCTTCGTCAGACTGTCCAAGCGAGCGTTTCATTTCGGCGAGACCGCGTCGGGCCGAGAGCGATTCGGGTTCGAGTTCGAGAGCTTTAGCGTACGCCGCAGCGGATTCCTCAAGTTTAAAATCAACACGGTTGGCAAGTCCGAGTGTCTGATATGCTGCGGAAGAATTTGAATCTATCTTGATCACGTTTTCAGCGACGCGTCTCGCTTCCGAACCGCTCTCGATATTGAGGTAAAAGCCCGCTATATTCAGTAGCTGAACCGCGCTGGTCTCAACTTTACTTTCCAGCAGCCTCGCAATCTCCACCCCTTCGTCACGAATGCCTCGAAAATAGAGATTCGCCGGAAATTTGGAAAGTGTATCGGTAAATAACTGATCTGGAACGGGTCTCGGAACATCCCTTACAGACGCCCGAATCAATTTCATTGCCGCTTCGACGTCGCCGCCCGCCAGCTTCTCGTTCCCAAGGTCCGCCTCCGCCGCGGAGACCAACTCAAACGCCTGCGAATTACGGGTTGATTTCGGAAAAGTCGTAATGAATTTTCTCAGCGCCCGAATACGATCACTCACGTCGGCGACAGTTCGGGCTTTGTCCCATTCCGCATTTTCGCTCAGCTTTTTTGTGGGCGTTGCGGACGGTTTTGGCTTTGCTGTACTTGGTTTTGTCGTATTTGGCTTTGGAGTTACAGGCTTGGGTTTTGTCGATTGGGAAAAGGACGCTGTATAAAGCAAGCCGAGAAATATAATGGTGGTCAAAAACCTCATAGAATGTGTTGCAAGCCTCAAAATAATATCATGAAATTGCCTTTTGACCCGATGAGCCCTATCCTCGCCTTATGACTGAGCTTGATCAGGTCTGGTCGCAAATGCTTGGCGAAGCGGCGGCGAAAGCGATCGCCTCCGGCCAGCGCGATATTGCCGATTATCTGCGGCTAAAAGCTGCGAACGACGCAGTCCGCACAGCAGGTGTCAGCTGGCTGATCGATACCGTTGTCGAGATGGCGGGACACGTGGCTCGAGACCACAACACGATCAGCATCGAGCGCGAAGATCCGCATAATTTTGCTCACGGCAATTCGAACATGGTCGGTACGATTCTCACAGTTCGCTACGGAGTGAGATGTTTGACCGTCGAAGCAGGTTGGACGCGAACGCCCAGCGACGGCATTATGCGAAATGGTGCCTTGGCATTTGCACGATTAACGCACTTCGGTCTGCCAAAATTAAGTGCGGAACTGCGTCTCATACATGGCGAATCTCTGCCCAAATGGATTGACAAAGGCGAAGCCGTTATTGACGTAGTCGCCTTGAAACGTCATTTCCATATTCTTCTCGACAAATGACTCGTAATGTGAGCGGGCTTGGCGAACGGCCATCGATGAGATATCATGAAAGTTTAGCTATACCATAAGGGGATTCAACAAAGGTGATCGCAGAACTTGATAAACTGATAGAACTTCAGAAGACGGATACAAACCTTAGAAGGTTAAAACAGTTACTTGATACAGCAGAAACAAGGCGTGCAGAGATCGAACAGGAGTTTGAACAGCACGCTTTTTCTATACGCGAAATTCAAACCCGCCGCGACGATCTCAACACAAAACGTGCCGATCTCGAAAAGCAAATAGCGGAAAACAAGACCTATCTCGAACGAGCTGAGCGCAACCTCAAGCACGCGCAAAACTCAAAAGAGTACGAAACCGCCATGCGCGAAACAGATGCGCTGCAAAAGCAGATCACGGCTTTTGAAACGCAGATAGTCGAAATAATGGAGTCGCTCGAAGGAGTTGAAAAAGAGCTCGAGGAACGTGCCGACGAGATCAACACGCTAGATGAGAAACGAGCTGCCGCTCTCGGCGAATTTGACCAGACCATTGCAGTAGATAAAGCCGAATTCGATACGGAAACGGGCCATCGCAAAACGGCCTTTGAGACGTTGCCGGCGCGTCTTGCCGCGGTGTACGACCGCCTTGCCCAACGCAGCCGCGACGGCATCGCC